>JAGQNX010000102.1 GCA_020427865.1 candidate division WWE3 bacterium | reverse complement strand
CAAAAGTAGAAACTCTAGATGTTAAAAAATCCATTTCGGCAAGTGGTACCGTAAAATCCAAATTTGAAGCAGAGTTAAGTGCCGCAGCCCTAGGAAGACTAGAACGCCTAAATGTAGAAAAAGGTGAAGAAGTTTATGGGGGCTATATACTAGGAAATGTTAGTAATGTAGCAGCAGTACAAAGTTCACAAGCAGCAAAAGACGCAAGAGATGTGGCTAAAAAAGACCTAGAGATTTATGTAGAAAACTATGCAAGCAATCAAGATGCCGTAGGAGGAAAAGATGAATACAACCTTAACCTCACTAGATTAGAAGAACTTCTTAGTAGAGCAGAAGCAAACTATCAATCAACTATAGAAGGAATTAGAAACACATACTTAATCGCACCGTTTAACGGCACTGTAGTTGATATAAATAAAGAGGTTGGAGAAACAGTAGGTGCAGGAACTACAATTATAAAACTAGCCGACTTAGATAAGTTAGTTTTCGAAATCGAAATAGACCAAGAAGATTTTGGATTATTAAAAACTGATCAAACAATAGAACTCACATTAGATTCTTATCCAAACCAAACATTTAGCGGAAAAGTAGGAACTTTACCATTATTTGCAGACAGTACCACTGAAGAGTTTGTAATTCAGTTAGAAATAAATCAAAAAGAAGAGTTTCCAATATATTTGGGGATGAAAGGCGATGTAGAAATAGTGACACAGAAAAAAGATAACGCTCAAGCTGTTACATTTGATGTAATAAACGAAGATGATCAAGGTAGTTTTGTGTGGGTTGTGGAAGATGAACAAATTAAAAAAGAACATATAGAAGTAGGCTTAGAAGGTGATTTATACACAGAAGTGTTAACGGACTTAACAAATAAAAATGTAGTAGTCCCCACAACAGACGAAGAAATCCCTACAAACGCAAAAGTTAGCTATAAAGAGTAACAAATGAGCAAAGAAAAGGTTATAGAAGCTAAAAACCTAAAAAAGGTTTACACTATAGGAGACACCCAAATAAGTGCAGTTAAAGACATATCTTTAGAAATATATAAGGGTGATTTTGTTTCGATTATAGGAAAATCAGGTTCTGGTAAATCTACACTCATGCATATGGTAGGTTTGTTAGACACGCCAACAAGTGGCCAAATCTTTTTAAATGGTAAAGATGTAAGCAAATTATCCGAAAAAGAACTAGCTAAAATTAGAAACCAAGAAATAGGTTTTGTCTTTCAAGCGTTTAATCTTTTACCCAGAACAACAGTACTAGATAATGTAATTTTACCGCTTAAATACAGCAAAGTACCAAAACAAGAATGGGAAAGCCGTGCACTAGAAATGATTAATTTAGTAGAACTTGGTGACAGAGTACATAATAAATCAAACGAGCTTTCTGGAGGGCAAAAGCAAAGAGTAGCCATAGCGAGAGCTCTTGTAACTAATCCTTCTATGATTTTGGCAGATGAACCCACAGGAAACTTGGATACAAAAACAGGTGATGAAATAGTTGAACTTTTTAAGCGGTTACACAAACAAGGACGTACAATAGTAATAGTTACACATGATGACGATTTAGCAGCAATAACAGAGCGTAAAATAGAGCTGCGAGATGGTTTAGTAGTATAAAATGCTGATTCAAGAATCATTTAAAACAGCACTTATATCTTTATCTGCAAACAAAACTCGTACATTTTTAACTCTTTTAGGAGTTGTTATTGGAGTTTTTGCAGTAGTAAGTTTAGTGGCAATTGGTAAGGGTGCTCAAAATTATATAACAAAGGAATTTGACGCACTTGGAAGTAACTTATTGTTTGTAAGCCCTGGAAGCGGAGACTTTGCAGGCGATCCAGCACTTCAGTTAACAAAAAACCCTTTAGAAGAAAAACATATTAAATTAATCCAAAATTATGCAAACGAGCACATTGTAGCTATATCCCCATATTATGTAATAGGGGAAACTGCGGAGTATAAAACTAAAAACTTTTTTGCAGAAATTACCGGAGTAAACGTGGAATCAATTAAAATGTTTAACTACAATGTCACACAGGGACGCGAATTTACAACGGTAGAAGAAAAAAATTCTTCTAAAGTAGCAATTGTTGGACCCCAAATTCAAAAAGAACTGTTCGAAAATGTTAATCCATTAGATAAATTAATAAAGATTGGGGGAGATTCTTATAAAGTAATAGGAGTATTCGAAGAAAAGGGTGACAACTATGACGATCAAATTATTGTACCTTACACTTCTGCGGAAAATACATTTAAGTTAGAAAATTACAGCAGCATAATAGCAAAAGTTGATTCAACCGAGAATGTAAAAATATCTATGAAGCAAGTAGAACTAGCACTGCTTAGAGATTTAGACGAAGAATCTTTTGCAGTATTATCTCAAGAAGATATTTTAAACACTATTCAAGAAACCTTAGGTATAGTCACTTTAGGAATTTCTTTAATTGCAGGAATCTCATTACTTGTAGGGGGAATTGGAATAATGAATATAATGCTAGTTTCTGTAACTGAACGAATAAAAGAAATTGGACTACGCAAAGCACTAGGAGCAACCCCAATACAAATTGGAGTGTAATTTGTAATTGAAGCTATTATATTAAGCGTTGTAGGAGGACTATTAGGACTTACAATTGGGGCACTGTTAATATTTGGAGCAAGCCAGTTTTACGATGTAATAGAAATGCCAATATCCGCTGCAGTTTTAGCAGTAGTGTTTTCTATTGCGGTAGGTTTAATATTTGGAACATACCCAGCGGTCAAAGCAAGTAAAAAAGACCCAGTAGAGGCTCTAACTTTTGAATAAGTGAAAATGGTTACAGTGTGTGCAAGTATGTATTTTTTATTCTCAAAAAAATTGGAAAGCTAAAGATGACCTATAAAGACTTGTTTCTTAATAGTGAATCAGAATCTAATACAGACATGGATATCCTAACGTTAGCACTAGATAAAGGCTATGTAGGTCGCTTCTTATTCACAGACAAAATTATAGACAATGCAATTAATAAGTTAAAAAATCTTGAGGAGCACAGTGAAAATTTAGCTGAGGAATGTGCAAATATTTTAGAACAAATACCTGATTTTCATATTCAGGTTAATAAAAACCACAAAAACTATATCAAGAGGATAAAAAATCAAATAGATGTTGGAAGCAATTTAAATGAGAGTACACAAAATTGGCAAGGAATTAAAACCGACAACACCTATGTATTGGCCATAAAATCCATGCCTTCTGGAGAGTGGGCGGGTTTAAATGAGTTCTTATTTGAAGCAGTTCAACACGCAACTAAAATAGTTATTGATCTAAGAGATAATGAGGGTGGTGACAGTACAATGGGAATAAAAATTGTAGAAACATTGGCAGGACAAAAAGTAGCATCACCCTACTCGGAAGTTATAAGGTATAACACTCCTGAAGCACTCGTAATGTGGATTAATACACTACAAAAATTTATGCTTACATCAAATGAACAAGCAAAAGTTATACTACAAAAATACTTAAATAAGGCCGAAAAGGATTTAAATAGGGCACTAACACAAAAACATCAACAAAAAGTAATAAAAACTAAATACGAAGATTCCAATATTCCTATACTAGACCCAACAAAAATATTTGAAGGAAGAATACTTATACTCCAAAACAGTAAAACAATGTCTGCTGCTGAAAATATGATAGATCATTTTGAATATTTACCAAATGTATTGAAAATTGGAACAAAAACATATGGGTGTGTTCAATCAGGAAATATAGGATTTCTTATATTACCTAAAAGTAAAATTGCTATCCAAATGGCAACTCAATTTACTACCTATAAAGATAATCGAATATCTGAGGGCATTGGGGTCGAACCAGATATAGCATTAGAAAATGGAATCGATGCATATAGATATGCTTTAACCCTTTGATTGATATAATAAATAATATGCAGTTACAAGAAACTATAATTACAGCTCTAAAAGCACTAAACGCAAATAAAGCTAGAACATTTTTAACAATGTTAGGAGTTATTATTGGTGTATTTGCAGTGGTAAGTTTAGTATCTGTAGGTATAGGAATAGAATCATTTATTACCGATAGATTTAACTCCTTAGGTTCAAACTTGGTAATTGTGGCACCAGGTGTTGTAGATTTTGGAGATGATCCCGCAAAGGCTTTTAGCAAAAACAAGTTAGACGAAAAGCATATAGAGTTAATCGAAAGATATGCTTCGGATTATGTAGACGCTGCAACTCCATCTATCCGTTTAGGAAAAACCGCTAAATATAAAACTAATGCAGTAAAGGCTTCGGTAATTGGAGCAAATTATAAATCAAATAAAATCATTAACTATACAATCGAAGAAGGTCGCATGTTTAATAGGGCTGACCAAAAAAATAATGCACGCGTTGTAATAATTGGGAGCGAAGTCAAAAAAGAGCTCTTTCCAAACACAAGTAGCATAGGAAAACAAATAAAAATAGACAACACATCCTTTGAAATAATTGGAGAACTTGAAGTTGCAGGTGCAGGAGACGGGGACAGAATAATAATGCCTTATACCACAGCTAAAAAAGAGTTTGAAGTTAAAAACTTTTCTTCAATCGCTACTAAAGCAAAATCAGCAGAAGATGTAGCAAAAGCAATGAAAGCAGTAGAAATTGCACTTTTGAGAGACCTAAAAGAAGATGATTTTACAGTACTATCACAAGCAGACATTCTAGGATCTATTCAAAATATTTTAGGAATACTAACTACAGCAATTGGAGCTATTGCAGGAATATCTCTACTAGTTGGAGGCATTGGAATTATGAACATAATGCTAGTATCGGTAACAGAACGTATAAAAGAAATAGGTTTGCGAAAAGCACTAGGTGCAACTCCAAAAGATATAGCAATTCAATTTTTATTTGAGTCTGTGTTTATTAGCGTATTTGGAGGAAGTATTGGAATACTCTTAGGTTGGACTGCTTCTAAGATTGCAAGCCAGTGGATCTCTACATCTGTACCTCTTTACGCAGTACTTATGGCATTTGGATTTTCGGCAGCTGTAGGAATGATCTTTGGTACATACCCTGCACTTAATGCTAGTAAAAAAGATTCAATAGAAGCTTTACGCTACGAATAAAAAGTATCTAACAAGAAATAGAATTAATAACACACCACATACACCCATGTACCAAGGAAGCAATTGTTGGCAATAATCATAAAACGATAACTTGTTTCTACCAAATATTGTTTGGAGTGGATAAAACAAAAGGGCAACTAGTGCAATCCATACTATCGTATATAAGTATGCATATGGACTATAAAAATGTGTAAACATAGGTGACGGAGCTAACCCCATACCATAACCATGCATAATTTATATTAATCACAAGACAGTATGTTTGTAAATAGAGTATTTATAAAGAGCTTTTTTCTAAAATGAGTTTGTATCTTTTTTCGGGGTCTGTTTTATTACCAAGTCGACGATCTTCAAGCTGAAATGTAATATCTTCACTACCTTCGTATAAATGCCATTTATAGTCTTGGGGTGCAGCAACGCCATTAATATGATCAAGTTCTGTACCATAAATATAGGCAATACGTTCATATTCTAAACCATCGTTATCACGTAATCTGTTTAACCAACCTTCAACAGTAGTTACATTATCAATACGAGATCTATATGTTTTTACCACCACATTATCCTGCACAATATCTAAATGTACTACAGTTGGAGCAACTTCAATAGTATCTTCTGTGGAAGGCTTATCAACCACAGGCACCTCATTTTGGCTTAAAGAATATCTAACAAATACAAAGATTAATGCTGCAAAAGCAAAAGCCAGAACATGACGCCATTCGTAACAGTAGTGATAGAATTTTAATAAAGTTTTCACAGTAAAATTTTAGCATACTAACAATAGGGGTGGTGTATAATACTACTGTATTTAGAGGAT
>JAGQNX010000101.1 GCA_020427865.1 candidate division WWE3 bacterium | reverse complement strand
CTTTAATTAGAGAAATGAAATTAGCATGATAGCCCAATATATCAAATTTACCAGTATTATTAACAGAGGTTAAAGAAACAGCCATACCCTGATAATGTAATTTAGAACGACTCCGTATTGTAATTTTAAAATTTGGATCATTTAACATTTGTAGAAGGTATGTTTATCTGAGATAAGTCCCCTATATACATAAATTTGTCAGCAGTAACAGCGTCATACTCACCCGACATTATAGCCTGCACGTTCTTAACAGTAGTACTAAGTGGTACAAATACACCTTCTTTACTAGTTTGGTTTTTTGCTACAAAGAAGTTTTGTGTCATGTAATTGGTGATCTTTTGAGCACGCTGATAGTCCAGCCTATCAGGTTCTGACAACTCAGACTCCCCCACTAAAGACACTATGCGCTCGAGAGATTTGGCTTTTGTAAGAAGATTCTTAGCATCCAAGACAGTAACATAATGTGAAGGTTCCAACATTTCAGGGTTTACTGCAGCAGAACCTGATGCAAGAATGTCTACAGCAGGAAGACGTCCTTGTCTGTAAACATCACGAGACAACACCAAATTAGAATCAAGATAATCGAAGGTTGCTTGCACCCCCTGATCTAAAATATCATCAGCAGGAACATAAATAGCTTCAATAGAAGTAATGGAATAGTCATTTTTAGAAACCAATCGCTCATGTATTGTTGCCATTTCAGAAGCTAAAGTAGCCTGATAACCATCTTCGGAAGGTATTGTATTCATAAGTAGTGAAAGTTCATTACCTGCTTGGGCATATCTAAACATATTGTCTATAAAGAACAATACATTTTTATGCTCAGCATCCCTAAAATTTTCAGCAACAGTTGTAGCAGCGAGACCAGTTAAAAATCTAAGTGAAGGTGAGGCACCCATAGGTCCAAAAACTAAGGATACAGAACCTAAGACACCTGTACTATCCAATTCAGACATTAATTCTTCACCTTCACGAGTACGTTCACCTACTCCCGCAAATACAGACACCGTGGAATTATTGTCTAGATTTACAATGTTATGTAACACTTCAGTCAATAACATGGTCTTTCCTACACCAGATCCCCCAAATAACCCAGTTTTACCGCCTTTTATTAAAGGGGCAAAAAAATCTATTACTTTAATACCAGTTTCTATTATGGTCTGATCTGCTGAAATTTCGGAATAGCTAGGAGGAGCTCGATGAATTGACGCATAGGTTGTAGAATTTAAAGCACCTTTTCCGTCTATAGGTGTGCCAAAGACGTCCATTACTCTACCTAAAACAGGAGACCCTACCGGAATATGCAAAGAGTCGCCAGTACTAACCACAATATCACCCCTAAACATACGACTTACAGCAGATAGTGATAGGCAATAAAATGATTTAGCCTTAAATGACTTTACCACTTGTATCTTAGCTAAGGGATCGTTTGCCAAAAATAATATATCATTTATTTTAGGTGATATGCTGCCCGTAAAATCAACCACAACTATCTGACCGACAATACTTGATATTCTACCTACAGGATTTTTCTTGTTTTCATTTAGAACTTCTGCATAAGATTTCATTAGTTAGCTCCCCATAATTTAATACCTGATAGTGAATTTACTTGTTGTTTATTAAACTCCATATGTTTAACTCTTTGTACAGAAAACTTAACGTTATTTATGCGTGAGCTTATATTAACAACAGATGAATCTAAACTTACCATGCGTGCTGCAAATTTACTTAAATTAGATTCGTTTACAACCTGTTCCATAATTGCTGTAACAAGTTGATCTTCAAAATATTTTAAAACCTCTTTTAATGAAGGTTCAAAAATATATTGTACTCGTATAGCACCCTCTTGAGTATATTCTTTTTTCAAGGACTCCAATATACCTATATTAGAGGTAACAACAACCTGAGACATAATACTTTTATATTTACCATGAAATACAGTTATTTTTTCATAAGTAGAGATCTTAGATACTATCTTTGCAAGATCTTCAGTATCTATAACATGATCAGGCAAATCCATAGTGTATACTCTTCTACCCATTAATTGAGATGTATAGACAAGTTTCTCCCCAACATGACCTATCAGTAACAAGTCAGCATTAAGGTTTTCAGAAACAAAATTTAAAAACTCAGTATGAATTTTCGAGATTAAACCACCATATAGCATGGTATTAGATGACAGAAGTATAATTATATGATTGTAATCAGCGACATCATTGGAGATTTCAGAACTATGTGCATGACGGACCTTGTTGTATACAAGTTCTAGTTCCTCAATATAATCCCTACTACTCAAAACAGAATTTTTAGCCTTTTGCATACGCATAGCAGCTATTTCTTGATATGTTTGGACAAGATTACGCAAAGAAATCAAACCTATGTATTCTTCTTGTAGTTCTTTTTTTCTAGACATAGTTAATTTTTGTAAGACTCTTCTACAATAGTAGAGTTTTGTTTGCTTATCTCAGACAATAAAGCATTTAAATCGGTCGAATTTGCAATTAAAGAGTCTAACTTCTCTTTATAGGTTTTGTTTGTATAATAAGCTTTTATAATAGAATCAATATCCGACTTCATGTGAAATCTATCGGCAGCTTTCCATACACCAACCCAAACTAAAGAAAATAAAATTATTTGTAAACTTAAATCAAGAATTTTATCAACATTTTGATTAAATAAATATATTATCTTTTCGCCAGTTTCTATAGTAGATGAAACACCTTCATTTAACTCAGCACCAAAGTGAATAAAACCTTTCGTCTTTTCATATAATGTCATAAAAGAGGATACCTCTCTATTCACACTCCATCGTAAACCAGACTGTGTTTGTCTCCCCACACGTGTCACGGACAAAGTATAATTAATAGCAGGACGTCTGCCTTCAGCAAACAATTCACCATCGAAAAATATATGACCATCAGTAATTGACATAAGATTAGTAGGTATATAGCCAGAAATATCACTCTCTACGGTTTCTACTACAGGCATGCAAGTTATAGATACTTCACCCTTTTCATGTTTAAAGTTACCAGCACGTTCTAATAGACGTGCATGTGCGTAAAATATATCTCCAGGATATGCAGCACGTCCAGGAAATCTGTTGGCAAGCAATGACACTTCTCGATAAAACTTTGCGTGTGTAGTTAAGTCATCTAAAACGAGAAACACATCTCTACCAAGGTCTCTATAAAATTCGGCTAATGACATTGCAGCGTATGGGGTAATATGGACTACACCAAGCGGGTCGGAAGAGCTAGATGACATAATTATCACATTATCCATTATGTTATTACGCACACAATATGCTTCTACTTTACGAATATCCACTCTTTTCTTTCCTATACCAGCATATATACACAAGTTACCTTCCCTTGCCTGAGATAACATACATTGTAATATAAAAGCACTTTTACCTGTTTTACGATCCCCTAGCACTAATTCTCGCTGCCCTTTACCCAAAGGTATTAACATATCAACGACAGTTACACCAGAGATGAAGGGGCGCTTTATATGAAATCTTGTGTCGATACCTGGAACCTCAACTTCAAAAGGCATTAGTTTGTTATCTACACCTGCGGTTTCAGGTAAAGACTCTCCAAACAATAATTGGCCAAAGGGGTTTATAACTTTACCTCTTAGGCTATCATTAGCGGGAAAAGACATAGAATTCCCCACTCTAGCTACACGACTATCAAGGTCATATGACCTCTCAGATGCAAATACCAAAGCTTCAACATAGTCCTCTTTAAGACTAATGACTTGCGCTAATACCCCATTTTCAAAAATCAGGAGTTCATCGGGATGTGCATTAGGCAAACCACGAATATAGGCTACTGGATATATTAATTTTTCTAAGATTCCTTCATCTTTATTAAGGTCTACATAATGTGTAAAACCATTCCTAACAATATCTTTATACATGTGATAGCTTAGAAAAATAACTTTTTAACGAATAGTCCATATATTTCCCATCAACACTTAAAGCAAAACCGAAAACTAAAGCATCATCCTGTATTATGTTAAGGCTACGATATCCATAGAGACGAATTATTTCCTTATGAATTTGGCGTTTAAATTCTAAACGAGGCGTAAATGTAACATAAAAATTTATAGCTGTTATTGATTCTAAAATACTAAGTACATCAGTTATATAAGTAGTAAAATTAGAAAGAGTAACGCCAGCGGTTTCTAATACATGGTTCACAACACTACTTGCTTCTACTGGATGTGCTAATAACAAGTCCTCGACATTTGCATTAGGATTATAGTTGTATGCATTCATATCTCTTAATAAAACAATTACACGTTCGAGAGTTGCGTGGGAAATAGCTGCAATTATAATAGCATGTGCTAAATCAAAAGCAGATGTCGCTGTAACATAGGAATTCATAGAGATCTCACCTTATTTAATATAATTTCTTCATATTTTTTCAAATCCAATTCGGAAGATAATACCACTTTTACAGCATCTTGAATCTCAAGTAGTAATTGATTATTCAATTCTTTAATACGTAAATCCTTATAGTTAGTTATTTCAGTTTCAACCTTAGATTTGTAGTCATTGAGATGTTTCTCAATATTAGATGTAATAGTAGAGACATTAACATCGATGTCAGATATTAATGTGCTTAATCTTTCTTGTATGGATTGGTCAAGGTTAACGACAGATTGTTGCAAAGAATTTTTAGCATGTATAGACATGTCAGTAGCTATCTTTTGGTAATCTTTAGTGACACTAGATATAACATTAGCTGTCTCAGTTTTTTGATGTTCTAATAAAATGTTTAGATTATTATTCATTTTATCCATAGCATCTGTGTGAATCATTTCCGACGAAGCAATTAAGGCAGCGGCATCAGAATTGGCCTTGGAAAGGATTGAAAAAGACTGTTCTTGGGCATCTTCTACGATTTTCCTTGCTTGGTTGCGGGCAGTAATAACCTCTTTAACACGTTGCTCATGAGATTGAGCACGTAAATATCCAAATATCTTAGTCAATAGTGAGTAGGAATTAATAAATACTAAAGTAACGACAAAAAAAGTTAGAAAAACAAATAATAAAACTACAATTATAAATAATATGTTAGTGGGCAGTCCAAGCATACTAAAATTTTAATATATATGTATATATGTGTATAGGTCTTATAGAGTTAATACTAGATATGCTAGAAACAAACCCAAAAACATTATTAAAGCAGTAAGTAGAAAGTTAAACATCATAGAAACTTGTATTGCAGATTTTGCTAAAGGATTTCGTCCCAAAGCTTGAATACCCGAAGTAGAAGAACGCCCAAACGTAGAAAAGCCAAGAATAAAAGACCCCAATATTATAAGAACAGCTAATATGTATCTCAAGGATGCAACTGGTGTCAAAAATGGAGCATCATAGCCGGAGCGTAAAGCATCAAGTAGATTTACACGAAGATTGTTATCTATAAACTGATTTCTTATATCTACACTGACAAGTAACTCACCTTTACCTGAATTATCATATACTAGATCTTCTAGAGCTACGCCAAGAATGGTTCCAGATCTTGTTGCTAATTGAGCAATACCAGAGTTAGATGAGCTAGTGATAAAATCACCTTCATAAATATTACCGTTAGTGTTTGAGGCAGTTACATAAGCGG
>JAGQNX010000100.1 GCA_020427865.1 candidate division WWE3 bacterium | reverse complement strand
TAACACTAGAAAAGCTTGTAGAAGCTAGTGAAGATGTTTCTGATGAAGAGCTAGAAACTGCTGTTAAAAACTATGTTTCTGCTGGTCAAGAAGACACCCCAGAATTACGCGAGTCTGTTAAAGAACAGTTAAAACAATCCAAACAAAGTCAAGCAATGCAAAAATACGTAGAAGACTTATTGAGTAAGGCTAACATTAAGCACTACAGAAACTATTAAGTAATTTAGTAACAAAGGCTCCCTCTTTTTTGAGGGAGTTTTTGTGCCTATGACTATGTTCAAAAAAATATTTCCTATAATTGCCTTGTCTTTTGTTAACATGTTGGGATTTTTAATCCTTGTACCTGTTCTGCCTTTTGTAATACGTGAACTAGGTTATTCTGATTATTATTATGGAATACTCTTGTCAATTTACCCAGCCGCTCAATTTTTAGCTGCTCCAATACTAGGCTCATTAAGCGATAAATATGGCCGGAAGCCTTTACTTTTAGTAAGCCAAGCGGGTACTGCTTTTAGTTGGGTTATATTTGGAATTTCTTATTATTTTTACATAAATGGTAATTTTAGCTATACCTTGTTTTTTATAGCTCTTTCTAGGTTATTTGATGGGTTAACAGGGGGTAACATCTCTATAGCCAATGCTTATTTGTCCGATATCACTACTAAAGATGAAAAATCCTATGCTTTTGGATTGAATGGTGCCTCTATGGGTTTAGCTCTGATTGTTGGGCCTACCTTAGGTAGTATTTCTAGTGCTGGAAGCTTAGGATATTTAGGAACTGCAATATTAGCTTTAATTATTTCTATTATTACTTTGGGTTTAATATTTAAACTTTCAGAGTCATTGTCTGAAGTTGATCGTAGAGGAGATTTTGAAAACAGATTGTTAAAACAGTTAAATATAATCACCCGCGTAGTTCAATTTAAAAATAACAAAACAATTATGGACATGTTTTTTATACGATTTATATTTTCATTTATTATGAGCACCTATAGCACTCTAATTACGCTTTTTATTATAGACAGGTTTAACTTTGATAAGCATAAACTTGGTCTTTATATGCTCATAGTAGGCGTGTATTTGGTATTTAACCAGTTGGTAATGGTTAAAAAATTTGTGTCTAAGTATGGTGATTATAAAACCCTGTTTATTGGAACTTTATTTATGGGAATTGGTTTTATAATGTTAACTCAGTTGTATAACATTGTAGCGTATACACTTTTTTACTATATCGTAAATTTAGGAATATCCTTAGTGTTTCCTACAGAAAAATCTATACTCTCAAACGCTTCTGACCCTAAGATTCAAGGAGAAGTTATGGGTGTTGACGAAGCCTTAGGGTCTTTAGCTAGTATTCCTGCTCCTGTGTTAGGAGGATTAGGTTATGCTTTACTTGGACCAAATAGCCTTTTGATTGTTGCTTTTATAACACTTCTGTTTACAGTAAAACTATACCCCTACTTAAAAAAATCTAGTTTGTAGATTTCCATCGGGGTGCAAAGCTAATACACCACGTGAAAAATTTAGCTTTAATCGGATTCATTCCGTCTGCTAGCATACCGTTATAAGCTATTCTTTGAAATTCTTTTAAGTTGTTTCCTTTGTAGCATAGCTCTCCATTGGTAAAGCATTTACTGCAGTATTTTTCGGATTCTCTGTTGCCTTTGTCGTTACTAAATGGCATCAAACAGCTTTCACAACTTTTTTTGTTCATATAAATACTCCTTTCTAATCTATATTAATTATACTAAACAAGTTTAAACTCTTTAGTAATTAAAGGTTTATCTTGTATGTATTCTTTTTGTATTTGATTACTCAGTTCTGCTTTTACCAATTCTATACAAATGTCTGCATAGTGTTCGTTTTTAGACAAGAGTTCTAGTTTTGCTAATTTTATTATTAAATCTCGTGCTGTATGACCTTGTAACGTCGCTAATGTTTCTCCCACTGGATATATTAACTCCAACTTTATTGTATTATTGGGTGCTGTATATATGCGCACATATCCTCTGGGATCTGTATCAGTTAATTCATTATATTTTGTTTGGACATTTTCCCACATCTGGCACTTTAAAAGTTTTGTTGCATTGTCAAAATCCTCTTCATATATATGTGCTGATATCGAGGAAATACTTAGTGCTCCTCGACTTACACCTATTTGGTCTGCCATATATTGTTGTAGATTAAGCAGCCCAACTGCGTTAGGTATTGCTGCTTTAAATATGTCGTGGGATCTAAATGTTGCAAATAGATTAAGTTTATTATCGCTACTGTTTATTAATGCTGTTACTAATACCAAGCATGGGGGTGACTTGCTTGTAGTGTCTTTTGTTAAATCAATTGTAGTCGCAAAGGCTCGTCTAGTAATGTTTGAATCCTTTAGACAATTAACCATATATTCTACTTGATCTACTTTTGCGTTGTTTCGTAGTCTAGAACCATATGTATAGGCAATTCCTTCTGGGATTTCCTTTTCTAACAAAGAGCTTTTATAATTTTCTAAAGATATTTCATTAAGCCCTATGATTTCTAATACATTCTTATCGAGCTCCGGCATATATGGGTAGGGTACACTATCATTACTAATTACCCAATTTACTTGTTGTAACTCCTTTTGATTGTTACCATACGCCGTTTCCTTTATTTCTCCGTATCTAATTACTCTGTCTACTACTTTTAGCCAGGATTCGTATATTGTTTGCCCTCGAACCTGCCACCCCACATGCTCCGATGGTAATGGCTTTGACTCATCTATCTTAGGTTCTGGGAAACTAACTGGCTCCATATAAGGTTTTCTTGCTTGGTTTTTGTGTGATTTTGCTATGTTTAAAAGCTCTTCAAAGCTAGTTTCTATATGTATTAGTTCCACATGTTGTGTAATTAATTCTATTACCTCACTATTTATTTCTGCGTGTATGTCTTTTAAATTATGAGGATCGTTCCAAACACTTTTTAATAACTTCCATCCAGCTTTGCCAAATGGGGTGTTAGATAGAGGTGTTCCTGTCCATAACAAAAGTTGGTTGATATCTGGGTTTAATGCCAAGTTACGCAAAATAATAGATACTCCCTCTTTGCTATACAAAGTGCCTGTAATTTGGAATAAACTCTGGAGTTCAGTATGTCTGTTTGGAACAGAAAATGGATCAAACCAACACGTAGCCAAAGCCATATTTGTTTTGGTGCCTTGCAAAGTCTTATACTTTAATTCTTTATATAATTGCATCATTATTTGCTAATGATTGTTATAACTAGAAAATGTCCCTAAATCTTTATCTTTATAAAGTTTTGGTAACATGTCTTCTGGTTTCCAGTGCTTTTTAAGATCTTCTAATTCTTTTTGTGTTTGGTATTTACCGCCCTTGTCTTGATATAAGTCTATTTGTTCTACAGGAATTGTTTCATGGAATATTATTTGTGCAATTCTCATACCTACTGGTAGTGGTATAGTCTCTGCACTTACATTGGTTATTTCCATCGTCCATCTATTAACATATCCAATATCTCCCCATCCGGCGCATTTGCAAACGGTAATTCCAATTCTACCCATGGAACTTCTTGCACGCATCTCTGTAGTGACTGCGGGTAAATCTTTGGTGCCATTTTTACCTCCAATAAATTCTATTGTATGTGCCAAAATGGTTTCGCCTGGACTAATTAATATAATAAGTTCATCGGAGTTTAAATTGTGATATTGGTTTATTTGGGATTTAAACTTTTCTACAGGTAGTGCTTCTTCCACTTTTGCATATAATTCTTTGGCAGATTCTTCATGAAAAGGGTTAAGTACCTGAGACCTTGTTGTTAAAACTTTTTGTCTATAATAATATTTTCCAAGTCGCACATCGTAGCTTGCATTAGATAAGTTTTTTTCGTTATAAGGTTCAATGATTATGTTCCCTTGTTCTTTATGTTTTAGGATTTGAGGTTTTGAAAGTACAGACATAAGTTAAATGTAACATTTAAGAGAACAGTTTGCATTTGGATTGTATTATTTTCTTGCAAACACCTCAGATACAGTTATTATAGGTAAATGTCTAGTGCTGCAGTTGCTGTTTTATATTCATTAGCTACCATTACATGTTGGGGAACCGTTAATGTTGTTATTAAAAATTTAACTAATAACCTTGGGGAAAAGTCCACTTTGTATTATCGTGGAATGTTTTCAGCTATTTCATCTTGTCTTTTATTATTAGCCTTTTTAAATGAGTCTACGTTTAACATTACATATATTTTTTATGGAGCGTTTTTGGCTACGTTCTCTTACATAGGTTTTTATTATCTTGTACGTGGTTTAACTGTAGGAAAAGTTGGGATAGTTGTACCCCTAAACA
>JAGQNX010000099.1 GCA_020427865.1 candidate division WWE3 bacterium | reverse complement strand
TAAATTATTTTGCATCTTTTGTTCCTCCCTCAACTTCTTCTATTAGTTGAGTAATAAGTTTATTTTTTTCTAGAATACTCTTAATGTACCATTTTTCGGTTGGGCTTTGTAACTTTGCGGAAGCATCTGGAATACCCGATGCATTAATCATATCTTCTATTTCTTGATCTGGTATTTCGATTCCAAGATCTTTTACAAGTTGATTTAGTGCAAATTCTGATTGAAGAGTGTTTTCTGCAACTTTTTTATAATCTTCTTTAAGTTGTTCTTCTGTTTTTCCTTGTGCTTCTAGGTAGCGTTCTAGTGTTAAACCCACCGCTTGTGCTTGATTAATAAGTCTGCTTAACATGCGTTCTGCTTCTTGTTCTACTAGCATATCCGAAAGTTCCATTTTAGAAACTTCTAATATTGCCTCTATAACATGAGCACTGCTTAAATTTACTTTGTCGTCTGTTGTTAGTTCTTCGCCTTTTTCTAGCTTTTCTTTATTGTCTTCTTGAGTTTGCTTTTTAAGTTGTTCATATGCTTTTTTAAGCGCTTTTTTGTAATCCCCTACTTTTACGTCGGGTTTAACTGCTACAGTTGCAATAAAGTTAAAATCTTTTTCTAAATCAAATTCTTTAATTTCTACTTGAGGATTTGAAACAGGTTCAATTTTATTCTCTTTTAGTGCCTGTGGATAATAATTTTTTAAGAGTGCGTTTACTACTTCCCCATATAATTTTGAAATATCTGTGCGTTCTAAAACTTTATCTTTTGGTGCTTTTCCTTTTCTAAATCCCGGAACTGTAGTGTGTACTACTACCTCGGACAAAACTGAATCGTATGTTTGTTTTACTTTAGAAGCAGGCACTGTTATGTTGAGTTCTACAGTAGATTTTGGCTTTTTATTTACTTTAACTTGCATATCCCGAGTATTTTAGCACAGTGACAGCTATTGTGACAGTTTTATATAATGTTAAAATTTATTTATGAAAAATAAGATTTTGTACTTTGTGCTTGTGTCTTTAGTTGTCGTTGGTATAGCAACTTATTATTATATTTATAGTTCTGATCTTAGTGTTATAACTATTGATGATCTTTCTAATATATCTGCATTTGATGGTAATTTACCTATAACCTCAAAAGAGTCTGCCATCTCTTTTGCAGTTAATGTGCCAGGGATACTCTCAACTTTAGAAAGTGCCTCAGAGCGTTATGAAAGTAACAGTATTTCTGTTAGATGGCATGCGTCTGCCAGTTTAGATACGTCTGCCGAAATTGGTGTTTGGACTGTGATTATAAAAACAGTAGGCGTGTTGCCAGAATTTAGTTGTACCTTGAGCTTTACATCGACTGGTGCGTTAGAAAATGGTATTCCAAAGTGCATATACGATAAGTAATTTCGTATAAATGGACTTTATAAAGATCTATAAAAGGCATTGTTTAGATCTTTAAGTGTGGCTACGAGCAAGTCGTTGTTAGTGGTTAACATTGCACTACGGTCCCGTGGATTTGTTTCTATTATTGCTCTTGGATGGGTTGTTGTATTACCTGCACGCACGTGTTTACCATATACTCTCATTGCTCTCTCTAAATCTAAAACACCTTCGGTTAAAGGAACATGTGTATTTGCATTATTGTCTACTTGTCCTAGTTCTACCATGCATGTAAGTGTAGGTCCGCCTTGTGTAATTACGGTTTCTAACAACTCTGCAACGTTGACCTCTGCTAGGCTTGTTTGTGTATTTACATCAACACCATGTGCAATTGTAGCCATATGTCCTGTATCAAAGCTATAGCAGATAGTGTCTCCATATTGGCCGTGTAACTTATTCATAAGAGCCATATAATCTGTTATTGGGTTGTTTGTTGCTTGGTTATTTAACACTTGTGATGTAGCTTCTGTAGCTGCAATCTCGACTGCTACGCGTACATCTCCCACCCTATTAGGCCCTAGCATTCTAACTAGATGCATAACTCGATCTCCCAACCCGTTCTCGGTAAATGCATCACTACTTAGTCTAACTGTTAAGGGAATTGGCCATTCAGTAAGTTGCAAGCTTTCTTGTACCTGTTGCTCCCATAGATCTAGTGTAGGTGTATTTAAGGCTGTAAACCCTAAGGTATTGATAACTCCCGAAAAGCTACGCTTTTGTAGTTGTTGTAATAAAGTAGATCCAAACTCGTGTCCATCAAGCATGTATGGTATATCTAGGGATCCCAAATGTATCGAACTCTTTGATTCACCTATAGCTTCATGTAGTCTATTTACATTAATAGCCCATGCCGGAAGTAGCGAAATCCCAACCTGTTCAATTCCAGCCTTTGTTGCTATTTCATTTGCAAACATTTCTGCCCTCTGCACAAGATGTTCAATTGTTTGTAGACCTAGAAGTTCTCCTATTTCTGTTATTTTTCCGGGTCCTAAGCTCGCGGAGCTTATTTCCCATTGTAGATCGTATGGGTTTGGTGTATATGCCTTTTCACTCATTATGCTGTACATTATACACCTTTATATAAGGCTATAGGACTATGTACGTGTCATAAAAACCCTTGTAAATAAGTGTTTTTTGTAAAAGCTTCGCATGTTCTTGGTTTGCTCGTATATAATATGTACTATTAAATAAAGCTATGATTAACAAGGTAAAAGCATTATCTAAAAGTTCGTTTATACAAGGTACTTTAATTGTTACTGTTGGTAGTTTTATAGGCAGTATTTTTAACTACGTGTTGCAATTAGGATTAGCCCGTACCCTAAGTGTTGAAGACTTTGGAGTATTTAGTGCGCTTTTGTCTATGGCTGTAATATTTAGTGTTCCTACAAGTGCCTTTATTCAATCTATTATTAAGTCCGTAGTAAAACTTAAAGCCACAGATGCATTTGACACTCTTACTAAGCTTTATTTAACCCTAAGCCTATATGCTTTGGTTTTGGGTTTTTTATTATTTTCAGGTCTTCATATATTGGCAACTCCAATTCAAAACTATTTAAATTTGGATAATTGGTATATATTTAGAGCTTTTACTGTGTATATGGGTTTATCTTTTATACTAATCCCTACTTCCTCCTATTTACAGGGACTATTAAGATTCAAGGCATTTGCCTTTTATGTTTCGGTTACTGGATTTGTGCGTATGGTTATTCCATTAACACTAGTTTATTTAGGTTATAGAGTAGGAGGCATATTTTATGGAATGACTGCTGTTGCGGTAATAATGTATTTAGTAGGAGGGTTGTTACTATGGAAAAACTTTGTAGTGCCTTCTACTGAATCCGTGAAGGACTATTATAAAGAAATTTTACAGTTTGGAGTTGCAACTCTTTTTGTAAGTATTGGAATGAGTTTGTTAAATAATGTAGATGTGCTTATGGTTAAGCATTTATTTAGTTCTTATGAATCTGGTATTTATGCCGGGGTTGTTACCTTGGGTAAAGTGTTTTTGTTTGGAGCAGGCATGGTAACTGTGGTTATGTATCCTCAAATAGCTTCTTTAAAAGCATCTGGAAGAAATTATATGCGAAGGTTTTATCAATTTTTGTCTTTGCAATTAATCTTAGTTAGTGGTGGTGTAATTGCATTTGTCGCTTTTCCACGGCTTTTAACTATAACCTTATTTGGTCATTCTTTTGATAGTGCTATTTCTTATTTACCTATGTTTTCTATATTTGTGGCTTTATATATTTTGGTTAATTTTTTTATTATGTTTAATCTTGCTGTTAATAACACAAATATCTGGAAGTTTTTACTTCCCACGGCTTTTGCTCAGTATTTATTGATTCATTATTTTCATCGCACTTTAGATTCGATCATATATATAAACATTAGTGTGACAGTACTGCTACTGCTCTGTTTAATCGCATTTACTTGGTATAATTTGCGTGATGTTAGTATCGATAATAATTCCAGCTTATAAACAAGAAAATACAATAGTCCGAGACCTTGAATCTATCTATTCTGTTATGAAAAACACACGTTGGGATTTTGAGCTTATAGTGGTTGTAGATGGAGAATTTGATGCCACTTTTAAGAATGCCTCTAAAGTAAAACATAATAATGTGCGTGTAGTGGGCTATTCTACTAATCGAGGTAAAGGTTATGCCTTGCGTTATGGAATTGCAAGATCTACCGGAGATTATATTGTTTTTATGGATGCCGGTATGGATATAAATCCAAATGGTATTTCATTAATATTAGAGCATATGCAGTGGTATAACGCCGATGTGATTGTGGGAAGTAAACGCCACATAGCTTCAAGAGTTCATAACTACCCTATTGTAAGAAAAATGTATACTTGGGGGTATCATTTGCTAGTTAAATTATTGTTTAGGCTCCCACTTAAAGATACTCAAGCTGGCCTTAAAGTTTATCGACGTGCTGTATTAGAAAAAGTGCTCCCAAGACTTGTAGTCAAAAAATTTGCGATAGACGTAGAAGTATTAGCTGTGGCTTACCGTTTGGGATTTGTACGCATGTATGATGCACCTATAGAGGTGTCGCTAGGGTTTAGTGACACAAGCTTTAATCCCCTATTTGTTTTTGACAAAAACATTCAAGCTATGGTTTGGGATACTGTCGCTATATTTTATAGAATGTACTTTTTAAAGTATTACGATGATGGAAACAAACGCAAATGGATATATGATCGCGAATTATCTATGCGTATTAACACTGGTGAAAGTTGAGCCTATTTTTATTAGATACTAAGATCGGTATATAATAAAAAAGACACGCTTCGTTTAAATTTATTTTGGGAGGACTTTTATATGAAAAAAGCACTAATTACGGGTATTACAGGTCAAGATGGTTCCTATTTAGCAGAACTATTGCTGGAAAAGGGTTATGAAGTTCACGGGATAATAAGGCGTGCCAGTACTTTTAACACAAGTCGTATAGACCATATTTATAAAGATCCTCATGACAAAGGTGTTAATTTGTTTTTACATTATGGTGACATTACTGACTCAAGTTTAATTTATAAATTACTTACTCAAGTACAACCAGATGAGGTTTACAACTTAGCAGCCCAAAGTCATGTACGTGTTAGTTTTGATATGCCCGAATATACAGGAAACGTTACAGCGTTAGGTGTAGTGCGCTTACTTGAGGCTATTCGTGTATTAAAACCAGATACTAAATTTTATCAAGCTAGTAGCAGTGAAATGTTTGGTAAAGTTGTAGAGACTCCTCAAAAAGAGACCACACCGTTTTATCCTAGAAGTCCTTATGGTGTGGCTAAATTATATGGACATTGGATAACCGTAAATTATCGTGAAAGTTACGACATGTTTGCATGTAGTGGAATACTGTTTAATCACGAGTCTCCTCGTAGAGGTGAAACTTTTGTGACTCGCAAAATCTCTAGAGGACTAGCCCGTATAAAACTCGGTAAGGATACATGTTTATATTTGGGTAATTTAGATGCCAAACGAGATTGGGGCTTTGCCAAAGATTATGTTGAAGCTATGTGGTTAATGTTACAGCAAGATTCACCTGATGATTATGTTATAGCTACAGGAGAAACCTATACAGTAAGGTTTTTTGTTGAAGAGTGCTGTAAGCATTTTGATATGGAAATAGAATGGAAAGGTAGTGGTTTAAATGAAGTAGGCATAGATAAAAAAACTGGAAAAGAGATTATTAAAATAGATGAAAGATATTTTAGACCTGCCGAGGTAGATTTGCTTTTGGGGGACCCTTCTAAAGCAAAGAAAAATTTAGGTTGGGTACCTAAAACTTCCTGTGCAGATTTAGCTAAAATTATGTGTGAATCCGATTTAAAAATTGAAAGTGAACTTGCCCAATGAACTTAGATAGTAAGATTTATGTAGCTGGACATACGGGTTTAGTGGGATCTGCAATATATAGGAAATTGCAAGAAGCTGGTTATACAAATATAGTTGTGCGCTCAAAAAAAGAGCTGGACTTAATGGACTCTTTAGCAGTTGCTAACTTTTTTAAAGAGGAATCTCCGGAATATGTTTTTGTTGCTGCTGCAAAAGTTGGTGGAATAATGGCTAACAAAACTTATCCTGCAGATTTTATTTATCAAAACCTGCAAATTCAAAATAACATTATTCACAATGCTTATCTTAATAATGTGACTAAACTTTTATTTTTAGGATCAACCTGCATTTACCCAAAACTTGCTCCGCAACCCTTAAAAGAAGAGTACTTGTTAACGGGACCCTTAGAACCCACAAATGATGCATATGCGATTGCAAAGATTGCAGGAATTATAATGTGCCAGTCATATAATCGACAGCATAATACAAACTATATTTGTGCAATGCCCACCAACTTATATGGCCCAAATGACAACTTTGATTTAGAAACATCCCATGTTTTACCTGCTTTAATAAGGCGTTTTTCTGATGCTGCAGAGTCTGGAGATTCTAGCATTACAATTTGGGGTTCAGGTAAACCTAAACGTGAATTTTTGCACGTAGATGATTTAGCAGATGCCCTATTATTTTTAATGCAAAACTATAATGACAACGAAATTATAAATGTTGGGTGTGGGGAAGATGTTTCTATAATGGACTTAGCTAAAACAGTGTCTACTGCTGTTGGGTTTAAAGGCGAAATCTTAACCGATACATCTAAACCTGATGGAACACCTAGAAAGCTAGTAGATGTTACCAAACTTTTTGGTCTTGGATGGAAGCCTAAAATTGGCTTAGAAGACGGTATAAAATCTACTTACGAATGGTATTTAAAAAATTATAAGTGACGTTCTACTCGTTGGTTTATTACTACTTGGGGATGTTGCTCTATGATTTCGTCAGTTCTAAAACCTTTGTAATTTTCTATAAGTTCTACGGTATTAAAGTGGTATTTTAAAAAGTTTGTAGTACCCCAGTTATATTTAGGGTCAAAAAACGAATCATAATACACCACTAACTTTTCTAATTTTTTATCTGACGTTAATTTGTTTTGTAATGCACTTTCTTTAAGGCTAAACAATATCTCTGTATCTTTGTAATCACTTAAAATGTTTTTGGATAAATCGGTTCTATATTCGTTGGGTTTTACAATAATCTCAAAATCATCTTTAGTTAAAGGTTCTATATTTGGGTAGTCCCGTTTTACTTTTTCCATAATTTTTTCGTAGGCTAAAAAGCTTCCATAATTGTTCCAATGTGTGTCAGCTTTGTAATACAGTTGCTCAGTTTTTTTATTTTTTAGTAGCTCCGTTTTTAGGTCTACTAAATTTTGCGGATCAATTTCTTTTATAATAGCTATCCTTTGCTCTAGCCTACTATGTGGGTTTGCTATAAAGTTAAAACCTAAATATTCTGGATATATTGAGTGTTTATCTGGTGTATATATTTCTAGATATGTAATCTGTGCTTTCTTAAACTTGCCTGCTACAGTATTTGTATTATTTTTAATATCTATGTATTGGGAGTTTGTATATGGTTGTTTACTCCATAAATCTGTAAGTCCTTGTGTAAAATACAACCACCCCTCAGTTCCTACTAACACACTAGAGGTCTTTGCTATTTTAAAATGTTTAGTAGAAAACTGGTT
>JAGQNX010000098.1 GCA_020427865.1 candidate division WWE3 bacterium | reverse complement strand
CCTCCATGCCTTTTTGATGTGAGCTTTTTATATAATCTGCGCTAATTTTATAGGACTTGTAATATAGATATATCAAAATGTAGTAAAGCCAACCAACCATCAGATTATCAAACGAACCTAATAAAACCGGTAAAAAGTTGATAACGGCAACTACTATCGAATAAATAAACATTCCTTTAGATATTTTTAAGGCTGTGTTAACTGTCGACCTATTTTGTTTTATTAATTTATAGCCAAAATAGAAACGAGGAAAGTTCCATATCAATGAAACTACAAGATCAGAAACAAAGTTCTCCGGTTTATAACCAACCAGCATACCTGTTATAAGTCCTACGAATGCCAGTAATATTGAAATATTGCCAGTTAGTTTATAGAAGGATTCCAAACTTTTATGGTTTGCCATATCTTCTCTTTTTCCATTATCTGTTTTCTTTTTCTTTTCTGATTCAACAGTGAGGATATAAATTGAAGCGGATCCTATTATGAATATTGGGAGGGGAGATGCCGCTTCTCCTTTAAGTAGAGTGAAAATTAATATATTAATGGCACCAAAGATGACTGCTGTAATAGTAGCAGTGCGTTTATTCATAGGTTTTCTATTAATTCCATATCTGATAATTAGAGGTGGTATTAGACCTATGCCGTATGTGATGACAAAGCTAAGTATAATTTCCAGTATAAGCACTTTTTAATTATACATTAGATCATTTCTCTTTATCGAGCAGAGATTAGAACCAAGCTTTTTAACTATGTTTTTGCGATTTTGGGACATAAATCAAGGTTCGGATCTATATTTTTCAAGAGGAGTTATCATAAGCCTTGAAAGGCTGTTTGAGGCTTCGTGGTCACTTGCGTGCCCATTCTGGCTGGGGAACAGGGAGTCGAACCCCAATCTCAGCATCCAGAGTGCTGCGTGCTACCATTACACCATTCCCCATTATTATGTAGTAAAAGCTAGACTCTAGGCTAGCCCAGCGTTCCAAATAAAGCCTCTACAACTGCAGAGGCCCTATTTTAGTTTCTCAGAGTTAGTTGTGATTGCATCCGCAATTTCCGCCACATCCGCATCCTTCATTTCCACATGAGCAACCTTCACCTTCGCATGTACAATCCTCCATTTTTTCTCCGCAATCTTCACATTTACAAGTACAATCCTTCATTTTGTCTCCACAATCTTCACATACGCAGTTACAATCTTCTAAAGCTTCTCCACATTTTTCACAAACCTTTACTACTTCTTTATCTTTACATCCACATGTATCGCACATATACACCTCCTATCCTTGTAATTTTACCCCCTGATAATACCCGTGCAAAGCCTTGCTGGCAAGCTTATGTACCTGCTAATTATTAAATTCAATGTTCCCCAATTGTCCAAAACACGCATCTGCGTTAGAATGTAGCAATGACATCAGTAGTAAAACATAAAGAGCAACGTGTAGGGGTATTTGTAGATGTGCAAAACATGTACTATTCCGCAAAAAATTTATATCAAGCAAAAGTAGACTTTGGAGAAGTTTTAAAAAGTGCCGTAAGTAGTCGCAGACTCATTAGAGCTTTTGCCTACGTTATTAAAGCAGATGTTGGTGCCGAAAAAGAGTTTTTTGAAGCACTACACAAACGTGGGTATGAAGTTAGAGAAAAAGAACTTCAAACTTTTTATGGAGGTGCCAAAAAAGGTGATTGGGATGTTGGATTATGTATGGATGTTGTACGTATTATCCCAAAAATAGACGTTATGGTTTTAGTATCTGGCGATGGTGATTACCAAGATTTACTTGACTATGCTCGTTCGCAGGGTGTTCGTACCGAGGTTATGGCATTTGGTCAAACCACATCTAGTAGACTTTTAGAAGCAGCAGACGATGTTACAGATATGTCTGCAGACAAAAGAAAGTTTCTAATTGGTGGTTCTTCTAGACGTTCTTCTGTTAGAAAAGTAACTAAAAAAGATTCTGCTGCTCATGGACAAGATTGATTCTATATTAGACTCCAATGTAATCAAACAAACCAAAAACTATATAGAGGAGTTAGAATCTCTTGTTCCCTCCAAATCAGACAGATTTAAATTTAAAATCAGGGTCCCCTTAAATATTACCCTTTTAACCATAACGCTTGTTCTATTGCTTCATACTGCCTATATTTTGTATTACTCCGATAAAATAATTCCAGGTATAAAGATCGCTAATGTTTCTGTTGGGGGATTAACCTACGATTTAGCCAAAAGTAAATTACAAGATAATATAGCTAAAGGCGATACAGAACTTGTTTTTACTAACGGTATAGATTTACACGTTACCAGCCTAGATAAACTTGGAGTGACATATAATTTGGATGCAGCTCTTTTGGATGCTTTTAATAAAGGTCGTTCAGCGGGTATTATTTCTAATTTTTATACGGGATTTAGAACATTATTTGTTTCCAGCAACATAGAACTTGCTTACACTTATAACTCCGGATCTTTAGATTCTTTTATATCTAGCATTACGGGGGCAAATAATCACTCTTCTAAGGATGCCACATTTGTGATTAGAGAAACAGGTTTAGAAATAACTTCTTCTGCTGAAGGCTTAGTTGTAGATTCTCCTAAACTGCGAGAACAAGTTTTAGAAAAAATAAAAACGCAGGATTTTACATTACAAACTTTACCTGTAAAAGAAGAGCGTCCTAATGCATATACTCAAGACTTACTATTAATTAAAGATGTTGTAGCTCAAATAATTTATAATCCGTTAACCTTAGATCATAAAGACACTCAAATCACTCTAAAGC
>JAGQNX010000097.1 GCA_020427865.1 candidate division WWE3 bacterium | reverse complement strand
AACGGTTGAATAAATAAAAAATGTGCTACCACAACATTGGGAAGAAATGTTGTGGTAGTGTGGTCCTACGGTTCCACCTCAGGGGGAGGGGGAACCTCTGGCTGGCATTGCAGCAGAGAAATTTGATATACGGGGAGGAAGGTATCCACCCCCGCGTGGATCTCAAAAAACCTGTTATCCCCTGTGGTATAACAGGTTTTTCCTGTTATGGGGTGTGCAAACACCCCAACTGACCCCAGAGGGACTTCTGGGGGGTTTTGCTTTTTTGTTAACAATTCCTTTTTTCTCCTATTTACCCCTTGGGACTTCCCTTCCCAAAGGGCAAAAACGCCACGGTATTAAGATCCGTGGCTTTTCTCTTCTTGGGCAACACAATAACAAAAAAACAGTGTTATTACCACAAATCGCAATTAGAACAAACACATAGTTATGCTAGAATAATCACATGAAAGTACTCATAACCCGTAAAATCCCACGCGTAGTTTTAGACCATTTGTCCAAACACACAAGCTTACAAATAGAAATGCTAGAAGGAGAACCTTTAACCGAAGAACAATTAATACAAAAAGTACAAGATGTAGATGCGTTATTAACCATTATTCCAGACCAAATTACAAAAGCAGTTATTAATGCTGCTCCAAATTTAAAAGTTATATCTACCTACTCTGTTGGATACGATCATATAGACTTAAAAGCAGCTACAGAAAAAGGCATACCTGTTACAAATACTCCAGGAGATTTAACCGAATCTGTTGCAGAATTTACATGGGCATTAATTTTAGCGGTAGCAAAAAAAATTGTAGTTTCAGACAAATATGTACGTTCTGGATGTTTTAAGTGCTGGGAACCTCTTTTGTATATGGGACCAAGAATCAACGAAAAAACTTTGGGATTAGTAGGTTTGGGTAGCATAGGATGCCATGTGGCTAGAATGGCTAAAGGATTTAATATGAATGTTTTGTACTACGATATTAAACAAAACCAAAAAGCAGAACTAGAAACAGGTGCAAAATATGTAAGCTTACACGACCTTTTAGAAAAGTCGGATTTTGTAAGTATTCACGTACCGCTACTTCCTTCTACTCAACATCTAATAGACCTAAATGCACTCAAAAAAATGAAACCAACAGCATACTTAGTAAACACTTCAAGAGGACCAGTTATAGACGAAGATGCTCTTGCAAAAGCATTAGAAGAAAAATGGATAGAAGGCGCCGCACTAGATGTGTTTGAAGAAGAGCCCCACATATACGACAAGCTAATGTCGCTAGATAACGTAATACTCACCCCACACATTGCAAGTGCTACAAGAGAAGCCAGAATTCAAATGGCAAGAATAGCAGCAGAAAATATAATAGAAGTATTAATAAATAACAAAACACCAACCAATTTGGTAAATAGAGATTTAAATGCATAACCTAAATATTGGACTACTATTACAAAACATTCGACGCAATAAAACCCTAATGATTTTAGTAGGAGTTGCTGTCTTGTTAGTTGCTTTAATATGGATTAGTTCAAACCGCACTAAAGACACATCACAAGAATCCAGCCTAATTGTATTACAAGAAAAAGATTTTGTAGAACCCTATACACCTACATTAGGCGAACCCGACGCACACTTTACACTAGTAGTTGTAAATGAATTTACATGTAACGACTGTGTTGCAATTGTTCCTGTAGTCAAAGACCTATACCGCGCTTACTCGTCGATTTTACGTTTAGCATTTAGACACTTTCCAACTGATGATACACAGTCACAGTCTGCAGCAAAAGCAGCACAGGCAGCACACAAACAAGACGCATTTTGGGAATATCATGACAAGCTTTTTGAAAACCGCCAAAACTTATCGGACAAAGCCTTAATTGAATACGCTAGAGCTCTAGGATTAGATGCAGCAGAATTTGAAGATATTATGGACTCCCGCGAAGTACAAGAAGAAATAAATAATGACCTAGAATTTGCAAAACGAGCCCAGTTAGAAATAGCACCCGCAGTATTTTTAAATGGCAGAAAAATTGTGTTTACAACCGCAGACTCCCTTAAAAGACAAGTGGAGAACGAGCTTCAAATATATCTAGCACGAGTTAATTCGGCATCATTGGATCCAACTAAAGAAGTGGTTATAGAAAAAGGCGTTCCCAAAAGTGAAACACCACGTATTAAATCTTTAAGAGCACAAAAGAATGCAGTATTTGTTATAAACTATACAAACTCAGGTTTTAATCCAAAAACAGCAGAGGTTGCAGTAGGGCAGAGAGTTAAATGGGTAAACACCACAAGTAATACTATTACGTTTAATTTTACTAGAAACAAAAGCTATCCAGATCTTGGAGATTCTATAACACTAGAGCCAGGTGCCTCAAAAGAGTTTACAGCAGAGATAAAAGATGTTATAGCATATACCGAGGAAATAACTGACAACTTTGGTTACGTAAGTGCAGTATTTCTTCCAGAAGATTTAGAAGAATAAAAAATATATGGCAGAAACATTTTTAGAAAACGGTGTAGTACACACAGAAGGTGACCATTCCCTACTACAAGCTCCTATAGTGCAGTGGGAAACTCCAGACGAAGAGTTTGAAGCACTTAGGAAAGGATTTTCAAGCTACATGAGAGCTGTAGATGAGCCCCTAGCTGCAGGCTATTATCTGGTACACATAACGCCAGAAGGCCATTTATTTGCAGGTGTCAGGCAAAATGAATTACAGGACGTACAAGTACCACGAGCAGCTAGACTAGAAACCTATATTGCAGCGGTTAACGGACATGGAGAAATACAAATTTCAAAAGTGCACCGTACATGGCAAGAGGTTGAGGTTCCACAAAGACCAAGACAAAATAGACATTTTGCCACGCTAGAACTTATAAACGACAAGTGGGGGGATTTTTTTGAGGAAGAACTTATAACACCACATAGTGAGATACTACGTAGTTTGGAAAAAACAGCACCTGGCGTATGGGCGGCACTACAAGACGGAAGATACGCTGATGTAAGGGGATATTACCCTATATATACAGAGGGAGAACAAGCAAGAATAGCACCAAAAGCAAAAAAACATCTACAAGATATAATGCAGATAACTGGTATCAAAGCGTTTTTACAAATAAAATCTGATGGTAGTACAGAATACTTTGAAATAAGAGAAGACACACCAGCAAAAACTAATTAAGCATTAAAAGCACTAGGACAAACTTCATTTAAAACACAGTTTGCACAATCAGGCTTGCGAGCTTTACAAACATAACGGCCATGTAACACTACATTTCTTGAATACGTTATCCAATCTTCTTTATCTAGTAAGGCAATTAAATCTTTTTCTATCTTTACTGCGTTTTGTTCTTTAGTAAATCCCCATAAGTTGGACAACCTAGTAATATGGGTATCCACAACAACACCATAAGCTTTTCCCCATAACTCATGGGTTAAAACATTAGCTGTCTTACGTGCAACACCAGGGAGTTTAGTAAGTTCTTCTATGGTGTTCGGCAGTTTACCCTTATATTCAGAAACCATCATCTCCCCCATTTTAACTAGCCTTTCGGCTTTTCCTTTATGAAAATTTACACCTTTAATAGTTTCAGTAAGTTCATTTAAATCAGCTGTGGCATAATCTTCCCAACTAGAATACTTTTTAAATAATTTTGCGGTGATTTCATTTACCTTTTTATCTGTGGTTTGAGCAGACAAAACAACAGCTACGGCAAGTTCGCGTTCGTTTGTATAATCAAGCTCAATACGAGCATTAGGGTAATTTTTTCTAAGTAAAGCTACGATTTCTTTTGCGAGTTCTTTTTTGGACATAATTATATTTTAAAACAAACCTAATTGATTTTCAGAAACTACTATTTTTTCTTTGCCAGTGTTTGGGTCAAAACCTAAACGTCTAATTAGAGATTTAAAATTATATTTACGCATCACCTCTACAACTGCACCCTTACTAAATTCGGTATAACCGCATTCAGATAAGGAAACTCCAATTGGTACGTTGGTTACAATTGTTGCAAGTTTATGACTCATGTATGCATTATCTTTGTCCACAATAAGCTTTTGTTTAACACTTTCCGGCGTAACCGATTCAATATTTTCGTATATACCATTTAAGCTACCATAAGTATCGATTAAAGATAATGCAGTTTTTTCCCCTATACCTTTAACCCCTGGAATATTGTCACTGGGATCTCCACGTAACGACTTATACTCTATCATTTGTTTGGGACTAAATCCGTATTTGGCTTTAACCTCATTAACACCTACCCAATCAGCCAAACCATTTTTGTTATTTGGAATCATAATCATTACATTGTCTCTAAGAAGTTGCCATAAATCTCTATCATTAGACACAATTATTATGTCCAAGTTTGGGTTATCTGCAAAACTTTCAACAGCTGTGCCAATAACATCATCTGCTTCGAAACCATCTACAGAAATACTTGTTATACCAAACGCGTCCAATACCTCAAAAACGCTGGGAATTTGAACCTTTAGATCTTCGTCCATAGGTTTACGATTAGCTTTATAATCTTCAAAATGATCTGATCTTTCTATAGGAGATTTACTTTCTAATGCTGCAATAACATAATCGGGTTTTAGTGCGTCAAACACAGTTAAAAGCATAGAAGTAACACCATAGACAGCGTTTGTAGGATTTCCATCGGAATCAGTTAAGGTTTTAGGAAGTGCATAATAAGCTCTAAACAAAAAGTTAAAAGTATCTATTAATATTAGTTTTTGTTTACGCGTGGAAGTCATTAGGCAATAGACTTTTGACCATAACCCTTATTAATTGGTGTACTACCATTAGATTCTAAGATTTTGTTATATTCGTCTGCGGTTAATGTCTCGGTTTGCATTAAAGCCTCTACAATAGCATCTAATGTTTTACGATGCTTTTTTAAGATAGACAGTGCATCTTTATAGGAATTTTCCATAATTTTAGCTACTTCCGCATCTATCTTTGCAGCCATTGCTTCACTATAAGGGGGTGTAGATCCTAATTCTTTGGCAATCCAGTTTCGTTCGGCACGTTCATGATATGCGATAGGACCTAACGAACTCATACCATATTCTCTAACCATGGCACGAGCCAATTGTGTAGCACGTTCTATATCATTAGAAGCACCCGTAGTGGTTACACCATACACTAATTCTTCAGCAGCTTTACCCGCTAGTGCAGAAGTTATCATAGCAAGTAAGCGTGTGTTGGTTTCTCCATAACGATCACGTTGCGGAGGATAAGCGGTATGACCCAAAGACCCACCACGAGCCACAATAGTAACCCTATGTACAGGATCCATTTCTTCTTGATTAGAAGCAACTAAAGCATGACCAGCTTCGTGGTATGCAGTCATCTTTTTTTCTTCTTCGGATTGCATTGTTTTACGCTCACTACCTATAGTTACTTTTAGAGCAGCTTCTTCAAGTTCTATATCGCTAATTTTTGTTTTACCTGCACGAGCAGCTAAAATCGCAGCTTCGTTTAGCATGTTTTCTAAATCAGCACCACTAAAACCAACAGTGTTTTTAGCAACTGCATGCATGTTAACAGAGTCCTCAAACGGTTTACCTTTCATATGAATCTTAAGTATAGCCATACGATCGTCTAAGTCAGGAAGAGTAACAGTTATACGTCTATCAAACCTACCGGGTCTAACTAATGCAGGATCCAACATATCGGGTCTATTTGTGGCACCCATAACTATTACAGTAGCACGGGCATCAAACCCATCCATCTCAACCAATATCTGGTTTAAAGTTTGCTCACGCTCATCATGGCCACC
>JAGQNX010000096.1:1719-9605 GCA_020427865.1 candidate division WWE3 bacterium | reverse complement strand
CTTAAGATGCATTATACAAACAGGAGAAATTACAGCAGAAAAAATACAAATAACGTACACAGCAACACGCGGTAATAAAAAACAAATCTACAATTACGAAGTACAGACTATAGAATAAAAAATCTTACCTAGGATGTATACAACTGCTACAATCAGACATAGTTATATATGAAACTGCCCAAACATAAAAAACCTAAAACATATAATACCGAGGCAAAGCAAGAATTAAAACTTTTAGCACGCTTATGGAAACTCAGAACTTTTAGATATCCTTTATATGCTTTAATAATAGTTATATTAGCTCCAATAGTTTTTTTTGTATTACGCAGACCTACAATACACCCCAACATTAAATATGGAGTAAATTTTAGTGACAAATATGCAAGAGATATTGGGCTAGATTGGAAACAAACATATACTGCTATCCTAGACGATCTAGGTGCAAAAAATCTTAGACTAGTTGCCTATTGGGACGACATAGAAGCAACAAAAGACACTTATGACTTTTCTATTATTAAATACCAATTAGACGAAGTAGAAAAAAGAAACGCAACAGCACCCGAAGGAGAACAAATTAATATAATACTTACAGTAGGAAGAAAAGTTCCAAGATGGCCAGAATGCTTTCAACCAACTTGGTGGCATGACGAAGAATTAAGGGGTCAAGAAATTCAACAACTGGAATTTGTAGAAAAAACAGTCACAGAACTTAAAAACTACAAATCAATACAGATGTGGCAAGTAGAAAACGAACCATTTTTTACTTTTGGACACTGCAACCCTCCAATAGCAAGAAGCATACTAACACGCGAAGTTAAAGTAGTAAGAGCATTAGACAATCGACCAATAGTTATTCAAGACAGTGGAGAAGGCGGGCTATGGTATCCAACATACAGTTTAGGGGACTATTTAGCAATTTCTATGTATAGAAAAATTTGGTTTGATTTTTGGGGAATATTACTAGGGGAATTTGTTTATTTTAAATACCCTTTGGCCCACTGGACATATAAGATAAAGGCTGATATTGTGCAGGTGCCCGCAAATAAAATCATTGTTTCAGAACTTCAGGCAGAACCCTGGGGACCTGTTATAAATTCGGAACTTACCGAAGAGCAAAAAGGCAAAACAATGTCTAGAAACGATTTTATAGACACAATAAGCTATGCTCAAAAGGCAGGGTTTGAAAATATATACTTTTGGGGTGCCGAATGGTGGTACTGGGAGAAGACACAAAATGGTAACGGATTTTATTGGGATACTGCCAAAGCATTGTTTAAAGAAAGAACTATAAGTGCTACAAGATAAAGCACTAATAGTTAAAAGTATCACTTTAGGAGTAGTACAAAATGTCACATAATGAACTAATTGAGCAAGACATTTCCAGTTTATCTGAGACTCAACAAACGTATTTAAGAGAAATAGCAACCTATGATTTTCAAAGAGATGTAGAACCAGTAGATACTCTAATTGCAAAATACATCGCCGAAATAGAGGCAAGATCTAATACCAAGGAAGACGACTTTCAAGAAGTACTAATAGCAGTCGGAGGTTTGTATAAGGCAGGTGCCGCATACGAAAATGCATTAGCACTTAGCCCAAATCACTTAGAAAGATTTCATGAACCTCAAAAAGAAATAGAAAAAGGTAGATTACAAGCAGTAGGATCCATATATACACAAGAAATGCATTTACATGAAAAACGTATGATGACATCAGCAAGATATGCACAAACATATAACGAGCTAGAAGTTCTAGTGAATGTAATAGTCGGAGCCAATAAAAACACTAAAGACGTAACAAAAGGAATGGTACAAGAATCTATTGTAACAAACTTTATAGCCAATAAGTGAGTTAAGTAACAAAATTAAATGTCTTAGGGTGCACAGTTCCCCCACATCCCTGCACTTTTTTGAATGGCTAAACCCTGTGAGGCGTCTAAAACATCATGCATACTAATATCGGGCTTGTAAGCTTTAGCTTTAGCAAAACCATTTTGCACTAATGCTTCATTTACAAAAACATCATCTAAATAAACATACCTTAAAAGCCGGTTGTATTTGTCAGTTTCGCTTTTATCTTTTTTTAACGTTACTGTTTTTCCCAAAATTAAATTACCCAAGTACTCGGTAGCTTCTTCGCCATAGCATTCTTTAGGAGCATTGGGTTTATGGGTTTCGGGAGCATCGATTCCTATTAAACGTACAACGTAAGTGGGAGTGGTTACAAATTCAGGAGATGTGTCTAAAGCCTTAACTTTAATAGTATCGCCATCAACTACATCTACAACTTGAGCTTTATCAAAAACAAGAGGAAGATTATTAGACTTTGTAGAAGTTAAAGTAACAGGCTCTGCAGTAAAATATTCACCAAACAAAAGGGTAAACAAAGATATAAGTAGGGTTACAAATAAGGTGGCTTTGGTTTGCGATCTACTTGGCATTTAACACATAATATAACAACAACAGTATAAAGACCATATAAAATGCAGTACAATATATGCATGATTGATAAATTATTAAATAAGCTAGGTATAGAAACTCAAGCAGAAAAACGAAGAAAAAATGCAATAAGATTATTTTTTAGTGGATTCTCTATGGGGGCTGCAGATATTGTTCCAGGAGTGTCCGGAGGTACAGTCGCATTTATTTTGGGCATTTATGAAGAGCTTATATATTCTATAAAAATAGCAACATCTGACGCAGCTAAACTATTACTAAAAGGTAAAGTTAACGAAGCCCTTAAATCTATACCTTTTCAATTTTTATTACCCTTAGGTTTAGGTATATTATCGGCAGTATTTACACTTGCAAAACTCTTAGACTTTTTATTAACTCATCACCCAGTCCAAATATGGTCGTTCTTTTTTGGACTTGTGTTAATCTCAATCTTTGTTGTAGCCAAACGTATAAAAAAGTGGGAATACACAAATTTTGCAGCACTTATTTTAGGTGCGATAGCTGCATATTTAATAGTAGGACTTGTTCCAACACAAACTCCATATACCCCACTAGCGGTATTTTTAGCAGGAATGGTTGCAATTATGGCAATGATTTTACCTGGTATTTCAGGATCTTTTTTGCTTTTGATAATGGGCAAATATCAACAAATATTAGGAGCTGTTAACAATAAAGAAGTAGGAATGCTTTTAGTATTTGTAGCAGGAGCTATAGTAGGACTTGCGGTATTTTCACAAATTCTAAACTGGTTATATACAAAGCATCACGATCTTTTAGTTGCAACACTAATTGGGTTTATGGCGGGGTCGTTAAGAAAAGTATGGCCATGGAAAGAAACATTACAAACAGTATTAGATTCTCACGGCAAAGAAGTTCCAATAGTTCAAATAAATACGCTTCCAACAGTTTTTAATGCAGAGGTTTTAGTTTCGTTAATGTTATTTATGGCAGCTATAATTATTATTCTATACATTGAAAAACTTAACTTAACAAAAGAACAGACTGGAGTTATTAAAGAAGTAGATAAAAGATCCCACAGCTAAACATGAAATATGCGGTGTTTATTCCTACAGTAATAATATTTTTATTGTTAGTGGGATTACTATATTATTTTTATTTTTCACCAAAACCTTCGTACGAAACCAAAACAGTTACAATAAATAAACAGGTGATTACTTTAGAAGTTGCAGACACAACTGCAAAAAGAGCACGAGGGTTAATGTATAGAACAGAACTACCTTATTCTAGCGGAATGTTGTTTGTGTTTGAAAAAGAAGGTCTATATCCTTTTTGGATGGCAAATACATATATACCACTAGATATAATTTGGTTAAACAGTGACAAAGAAATAGTATATATTAACCATAATACACCACCTTGTACAGCCACGGGTAATATAAAGGCAGTTTGTACAAGTTACAACCCTAAAAAATACGCCAAATATGTAATAGAACTAAATGGGGGTTGGGCTAAAAAAAATAGGTTAAATATAAAAGACAAGATCAGTTTTTAAATCTATTAGGAAGCGTCACGTATAGCTCTAATATCAGAAATCATACATTTTAACTTTTCTGATCTCTCAGGATATTTAGCAACAATATGAGGATCTACAAAACGGGGCTCTAACAACACAAGATGTGGTTCCCCATTACACATAGGAGAAAAATATATAACCAAATTATTTTTACCAAACAGGTCAACCTGATTATCATATAAAATAGGATTTTCATTAAACACTTGGCACATAGTATCTACAGAATATGCAAATGCGGGATTCTCTGCAAACAGCGTACTTAAATACGAAGGATCCACAGCAAAGAAATCTACAAACGAGTTCTGAGGTAAGTATTCTTGAATTACAACATAAGAAGCAGGCCTAAATTTATAGGGAGACTTTGCAAGTAGATAATACTCAGAGGGTATAAAACCGGGAATGGGGGCAAACAAGAAATCTAATAAACGCTTTTCTTCCATAATTTTACCAATATAAGCTTCACTGGATAGTCCTCGCATAGTAAACTCATGTTTAGGAACTTTTATAACAAAATCCCTAGTTCCTAATTCTGACGCCATTAAATACACATCGTGTTCTACACCATTTGCTATAAATTGACCCAATTTAAAATCACAAGAAAAAGGTGCAGCAGAAAAGTCAGGCAATAAGAATTCATGGACTACATTGTTTACCGAATCAGGAAGACAAGTACGGCATATTCTCAAGCAAGCACCCAACCTATCACGTTTACTAGTATCTGGTGCCATTAGAACATCGATATCATGAGATAGGGTAGTATAGGGGGCAACTTCATAGGCTTCGAATAACTGCCGATAAACAAGCGATTTAAAAGACGGGTCTAGTTCTGACATGAATGCATATTAGCAACAAATAACTCATATGCAATACGTAAGTGATATAATGGCTAAAGTACTAGATTAGCAATTTACAGCTAAGAAAGGATTATTATGGATCCAGTAAATCATTTTGAACTCCCTGCAAAAGACAGAAATAGAGCAAACAGTTTTTATGCAACAGTATTTGGCTGGCAAATACAAACTATGGACGAAATGGGAATGCCCTATACTATAGTTAGAACAACAGAGGTGGATGACAACAATATGTGTGTAGAAAAAGGAGCAATAAACGGAGGTATCATGGATGCCGATGAAACAGGAACGGCACCTATGATAGTAATTACAGTAAAATCAATTGAAGACACCTTAACCAAAATCCAAGAAAATGGCGGAGAAAAATTGGTAGACAAAATGCCTGTGGGGGAAATGGGACACTATGCAAGATTTAAAGACAGCGAAGGTAATGTAATGGGATTGTGGGAAGAAGTCACAAAACAATAACCCAGACCACTAAATACAAAAAAGAAAAGGCTCCTTTCGGAGCCTTTTCTGACAGATGGACGTTGCTCACAGGGGTAAGCAACCTAGATAGTCTCTCTCAAGACTTCTAGTTATTCATGCTTCGACAATAAATTGTCTCTACATGTGTAAGAATTTAACTTCTTACAACCGATTCTAACTAATGCAATTAGAAAGTAACATTAATATAGGTGTTAAAATCGGCTTAACAAAAGTTGATACTACAAGACTTATCTTATAGTAAGTTATATCTTAGGCTAGAGACAAAAAACTGTCAAGCCTATAATATGAACTATTAACGGTTTTGTTATTTACGTTTGGTTACCGTAATCTTCTTTGGTTTTTCCTCTTCGGTTAAAGGTACCGTTACGGTAACTACACCATCTTTTACCTCGGCAGTAGCTTTTGTTGAATCAACCATTCGAGGAAGGCTAGTAGAATAACTAAAAGAACTTTGTCTAGAACTCTTATAAACTACTTTCTTCTTTTTGGTATCTTCTTCATGTTCTTCAAAACTTCCACTAATGGTAAGTACATTACCTTCAACGGTAACCTCTACATTATCTTCGGGAATACCAGGAAGAGAAGCTTCTACCACAACAGAATCATCTGTTTCGTAAATATTTAAACCTTTGTCCTCACTAGAAAGTTGTGGCCAAGAGTTAAATAACTCATCATCTAAAAAAGAAGGCCATACTGGAGTGGGACGTGTCCAACGGACAATTGCCATAGTAAACACCTTTCTTAATCAACTACTTACACTATCACTCTACCAACAGGAGTGCTAGGTGTCAAGATGACATTTCACCACTAAATGCAGACAATACGCGTGTGGTGTTATCGTTTGTATTAAAATGGATTATATTTTGCGAGTGGTATTCTGTAGATATTTTGGCACGCATATAAAGTGTTTGTAGTTTATACAGTGCATACTCAACAAAGTTAACCACCGTACTGTATTTTGGAGTGTAGCTATTAGCAGAATCTACAACAAAAGTAGCGTTTCCAAAAAAAGTAAATACCCAAGGGTTGAGCTTCAAAAACCTAAAATAAGTATCATTTTTATTCACAACAGGGTGCATTCCTAAAATTTCACGAGCAATATATAGGTTTTGCTTGTCTTTTACCCAACGCATATTTGTAGTGGTCACATATAAATTAGGGCAAATTTTTCCAGCACGATTTTTGGTAGAAGGGTATAAGTTATGTGCATGTAAAGTTAAATACACAAACAAGCGACTAATCCATAAACGATTTGGAAGAGTTACTATAAACAAATCTATATCATCTTTTGCAGATGCATTAGAAGCAGCAACTGTGCCGGTAACACAAATAAGCTGAATCCAGGGTGCCCTTGCTAGTTTTTGAGAAATTTCAACCGCAATATCCATATAAGTGCTGCTCTGCTCCTTTGAGGTTAAATAGTTATTTTTGCAGTGTGCATTTAATCCATAAACATTGCCAAATACTTGAATCTTTTTTTTCTTTTGAAGCAGAGAAAGTGCATTATCAAAGCTTTTTTTATCTACAAATGACTTACAAATTAACAAATTGTATAACTGGTGATATGTAAGTGAATATTCAAAGATAGCACTGTAAGAAAGTGTATCTAAAATGTTTCTTTCGACAACACTAACGGTATTATCAACTTTAGAAAAGTTATGTTTAGGTTTTCGCTTGTTTTTTCTTTTGGTGCTCATTCTAACAATTTTGCAAGTTCAGCATCGCTAATCTTTGGATAACCTAAAGTTTTTTGTAAATCTAATTCATCATTAACTAATTTATCTGCAGCAGCATTTTGCTTACGTGGAACATGTACAAATTCTATTACATTAAAAATCCCAGCCAATGTAATTACTTTAGTGTGCAATTTAGCAAGTTCTGCATTTTTGACTTTATATTCACCATTTAGCTGCTTTACTACAAGTTCACTATCTAAATGGCATACAAGTTTTACTGGAGTGTACTTTTTAGCATGTGTTAAACCCAACAGTAAGGCATAATATTCAGCAAAGTTGTTTGTTTGATGTCCAATGTAGGCACCACGTGCATAAACAACATCATTATTATCTTCTAAAATAACCACACCAACTCCTGCGGGTCCGGGGTTGCCTCGGGCACCACCGTCTGTAAAAAGTTTCATTTATTTATCTCCTTTTGAACAATGTAAAAACTAAATAAAAATGCACCCAATAAAAACCCAACAAATAAATTTAAGTAGAGGTTTCTAAATGATTGTACAACTACAGGACTATTAGAAATAGGTGTAACCGTTAATAACTGCGCATTTGCATCAGATACGTTTTTTATAGACGCTAAAGCAACCGTTGCATATGCAGACCATTTTTGTGAGGCTTCACCAGAAGTAGAGGCTTTAACAACTAGGGTAACTAATTGAGGCCCAGGGTTTCTAACGCTTGTAGCAAGCTTTAACTTTAAAAGATTATATTCGGTTAGAGGAATATTTAAAGATTCTAGAGTGCGACTACGCACATCTATACTTTCTAACAATGCGGAAAATGTGCGGGAATAAGATACTGCCGATTGTTGAGCATAATA
>JAGQNX010000096.1:0-1524 GCA_020427865.1 candidate division WWE3 bacterium | reverse complement strand
CATAAGTAAATTATAACAGGGAACAAGAATCAAAGCAGAACAGAACACTAATAATTGAATAAAAAATAAGAGGGGGTAGGCGGGAACATTTTTTTTTTGCCTTTGTGAATGTCCTATACCCACCCCCTCTCTTAATCCTCCTTTTTAGTGAGATGCAGATATATTTACAACAATTACAGGTTATTTGCAAACCCCAAAGCTTTAAACACAATAACCACATAATTATTCTTGCTCAAAACAGACACCACCCGTATACTAAAACATATAGAAATATCGCTATAAATTAGCGATGTAGCTACCTAAAATGCGTTAAATCTATAAAAATAAATAACTACAAATAAATGTAGATATTAAAGCACTGCCTTATGCCCAATAAAGTTATTAAAAAAACAGCACTTACTCCTACAGTTCTAATTTCTGGGGGTACGGGATTTTTAGGGGCAAGACTTGCAGAAACTCTTTTAGAACAAAACGCTAGGGTAGTTGTGGTGGATTTACTTTCTAAAGAAAAAGTAAATCATGCAAAGCATTTAATAGAAACTCCAAAGTTTGCACTATTTAATGCAGACATTAACGAAGCAATCCCCGCCGAGATTCACAGCGTAGATTATATATTTCACCTTGCAGGTATAGAGGCCTATTTATTAGGTAGCAATCAAATTTCTTTACACTCTTTACTCACTAACTCATTAGGTACCAAAAACCTGCTAGATTTTGCACAAAAGTGTGATGCCAAAATGCTTTTGGGATCTTCTATAAATGTGTATCAGGGAATGATAGCAGGGCTAAATTTAGAACATTATTTTGGAAGAACCGCATGGCAAGAAAAAAAATATTCTCTTACGGAAGCGACAAGATATGCAGAAGCTTTAGTAGGCGAATATTTTAAAAAGTTTGATATAGATGTGCGCATCGCTCGTGTACCCGAAGTTTACGGACCAAATATGGATCTTACTACAAACACGCAGCTTACTGTTTTATTAGACGATGTAATACACGACAGAGACCTTACCCTATTTGGAGAAGGTACAAATAAAGAATATTACATGCACGTAGATGATGTAGTAACAGGGTTTATAAAAGCACTTTTTAGTAAAGGAACTCAAGGAAAAATTTATTCTTTAGTAGCAGACCAGCCATTCACAGGATTAGAAGTTGTTTATGCAGTAAAAAGCATTGCACAAAAAGAACTTGATATTGCGTTTAAAGAATCAAGGTTAGTTAACGAACCCACTCCTGTGCAGCCTGACAGATCTAATTTAGAGTCCATAAGATGGAGACCACAAATCCCACTAAAAGAGGGGCTTATAGAAACATTAAAAAGTTTTAAGTACGAACCAAACATACACCCATTTAAACCTGCAAGACTTATTGCTGCAAACGAGCGAGAAAGCATTAGCGAACAAATAATATCTATTGTAAACCCAGAACTACCTGTAATAGAAACCACACCAGAACCTACAAAACTACAAACTCATACATTAACCACAGCAGGTAACATTTATGCTAAACCAGCAGCAATAC
>JAGQNX010000095.1 GCA_020427865.1 candidate division WWE3 bacterium | reverse complement strand
ATATGACACTAAATATATTAATTATAATAATTCTTTCAGCTACGTTACCAAGTGCCGTAGTCTATTACGTTGTTACCAAGTTAAGTGCTAATAAAACCTCCGCCGAGCCTGATGTTTCAAAAGAAACTATTGTTTTAGAATCCCGTGCCAAAGCTAGGGAGATACTTGCTGATGCTAAAAATCAGGCGATTAGATTAAAAGCAGAAACTGACGAGGAACTTCGTAAGTCTAAATCTCAATTAGCTTCCCAAGAAAAACAACTAGCTATATCTCAATCTCAACTTGAAGAAAAGGAAAAACAGTTAGCAAGTAGCACTCAATCTGCTAAAGATATTAAAGAATCATTAGAGAAAAAACGTGAAGAAATTGATCGTTTGTATAGAGAACAGAAAGATAAACTAGAGCAAGTTGCGTCATTAACCAAAGCAGAAGCTCGTGAGCAACTATTAGAAGCTGTAGATCATGATCTTTCTAAGGAAAAGGGCAAGAGAATACGTCAACTAGAAGAAGAACTAAAGAGTGTTGCTAAATTACGTTCTAAAGAGATATTACTAGATGCTATGCGTTATGATGCTCGTGACTATGTGGTTGAATATTCTACTTCTCGCGTTAAGTTAGAGGATCCTGAAATGAAGGGACGTATTATTGGAAAAGAAGGTCGTAATATTAAACTATTTGAAGAACTTACGGGTGTTGAACTCGAATTAGATGCTAGCCCTGGCACAATTATCATTTCGTGTTTTGATCCTATTAGAAGACAAATTGCAAAAGAAGCCTTGGAACATCTGCTTAAAGATGGTCGTATTCAGCCATCTAGAATAGAAGATTCCGTAGCTGATGCTACAAAAAATATAGAAAAGACAATACAAAAAGAAGGTGATAATTTATGCCATAAAGTTGGAGTATACGATATACCTAAAGATGTAATTAATACCTTAGGCCGTTTTAAATACAGATTTTCTTATGGGCAAAATATGACCGAGCATACTCTAGAAGTAACTCGCATAGGGGCGTCTCTGGCTCACGAATTAGGTGCTGATGTTAATATTGTAAAAATGGGATGTCTTTTACACGATATCGGTAAGGTTATCTCTGATGAAGAAGGTTCTCATGTGGACATTGGTGTTGATTATTTAAATAAACACGGTATTCCTACCGATGTAGTAAACTGTGTGGCGGAACACCACGAAGATCGACCTTTTTCTTCCTTAGAATCTGCATTAGTTGCTCTTGCTGACCAAATTAGTGGTGCAAGACCTGGTTCTAGATCTGAAGACTATGAATCCTATGTAAAACGCATGAAAGATTTGGAAGAAGCTGCTAACTCATTTGACGGCGTGGATAAAGCTTTTGCGGTGTCTGCAGGTCGAGAAGTACGTGTTTATGTTAAGCCTGATGTAGTTGACGATGATTCTACTGCACTTTTAGCACGTGAAATTGCTCGCAAAATAGAATTAGAACAGACATATCCTGGTGTTGTTAAAGTTACTGCAATAAGAGAAACAAGAGTATCGCATACTGCTAAATAAAGAATGTATTATTTATTAACACTGCTCATAATAATAATTATGTTCTACTCAGTTACGCATGTGGTTGGTTATGTGTCTAAAGGATGTGTTTCTTTTATAGGTATACTTATACTTATAGCTATGGCTTATTTTTATTTTGATACATCTGGTATTAAGTTTGATCCTGAGTCTTTTATAGGTAGGTTTCTATCAAACTTTATTTCGCAGATGTAATTTACTCAAAATCACTTTTGTTGCTTCTACAACAGTATGTTGTAGTTATAGTGCATTAAGGATTTATTTGTAGATATTGTGGTTATAGGAAAACAAGTCACAAAAGTGCTGGAAAAAAACTCTATAACGGTGTAATAATAGATACCAGCACAAATGCTATTTGGCTTAGCCACAGTAACCACATTTGTGCTGCCACTAAAAGTACATTGTTTAGCCCGCCAGGCAAACGAAAGGAGGTGTAGCGATGACCAAAGGTGATTTAATAAAAGCTGTAGCTGATAAAGCTGGCTTAACACAAGTTGATACTGGTAGAGTACTTGACGCTTTAGTAGAAGTTGTAACAGATGCTCTTTCCAGAGGTGAAAAAGTAACATTTACAGGTTTCGGAACATTTGAAGTACGCCATCGTGCTGCAAGAATGGGTAGAAATCCTCAAACTGGAGCTCCTTTACAAATAGCTGCTGGTAAAACCCCTGCTTTCAAAGCTGGTAAAGGTTTAAAAGACGCTGTTAAGTAAAGTATCTTAACGCCTAATCTAAAAGACCCCCTTCTAATCGAGGGGGTTTTTTATTTACAGCTTGTATATAAATATCTTAAGTTGATAAGATTGAGATATATGGAATTTTCCAAAACAGCACATAACTTAGAGGTATATACTTTTATCCATAATTTTGTGCCTCATAAACATCACAAAACTAGAGCCAAACTTTTATCGCACTCAGCAATGTTTTTTTATAGTTTTGTGTTTGCAGTTATTACTTTAATTTTATTTGCTGCTCCCTCCACTTTTCCAGGTGTGTTGGGTTACGCTTCTAATATTCAAATACGGAAACTATTAGATC
>JAGQNX010000094.1 GCA_020427865.1 candidate division WWE3 bacterium | reverse complement strand
GAAACATGCGAAGCGAAGTGGGTGAATCATTGGTTAAAAACTTTGACCCTTCTGCTATTGTGATTGGGCATTCTAAAATAGAATTTTCTGAGAAGCGTCAAAATGTTAAAGACTTACAAACAGACGATGGTGTAGCAGTTAACATGGTTGGTAAGACTTACTTTTTTTATGTGATTATTGTTAAGTCTACTCAAGTAAATATAGAAGACACCGATTTTGACGATTATTACTGGTGCGATGGTGACGAAGCTGACTATTTAATAAACACCCTAAAAGTTAAAAATAAAAAGGCTATGATGCTTTCGGTTTTAGAACTATTAAAGTCTGAGGGTTATATTAAGTAATGAACAGTAAAGCCGAATTATTGTTACAAATAGAAAACAATGTTAAGCGTTGTCGTAAATGCCGACTTTGCCAAGAAGCACAAAATGCAGTCCCTGGAGAAGGAAACATTGATGCCGAGATTGTATTTATAGGTGAAGCACCTGGGGCTACCGAGGACCAAACAGGTAGACCTTTTGTAGGCAGAGCAGGTGCACTTCTAGAACGTATGCTTGTTGAAATAGGTCTTAAGCGTAGTGATGTTTGGATCGGTAACATAATAAAGCATAGACCTCCTAAAAATAGAGATCCTTTACCCGATGAGATTCATGCTTGTCAACCTTATCTAGAAATGCAGTTAAAAATCTTGCAGCCCAAGTTAATCGTAACTTTAGGTAGGTTTTCTATGAACTACTTTTATGCAGATGGGAAAATTTCTAGAGATCATGGGCGTTTGATTAAAGCAGATGATTACAATGTTTTTCCTGTGTACCACCCCGCAGCTGCCTTACGGAATTCTGAATTTGCACGCGCACTTTTAGCAGATATTAAAAAAATACCGGATGTGCTAGAAGAAATTAACGGTATTGTAAAAGAAAAGGCTAAAGCAGATGAACCTATAGCTAAAGGACAAATAGGTTTAGGTATTTAATCCTGTTAAAAAAAGAGAGAGGTATTTATGTATTACCAAAAAGTGCTTGGTATTGGTAATACAATAATTTCGTAGTGCTTACGCATTCTACGGGTTGACTTGGCTGGTATTTGTCAACCTATTCCGCAGGGGCTCAGCCACCTTAAACCTGCGGTTGTGAGAGTCTTTTTTAGGAGTTCTTATGAAACGCCTTATAGGCTTTGAAGCCCCCAAAGATACTCACAGGAAGTGCTTCTCCCCAGAGCCAGCCTATTGATATTAAGGCGGCTAATAGTAGAAAAGCTACTACCATTCCCACCAACAAGGTGGGTACTATATCTTCTCATTCCATTTTATTATATCCCATAGTATTCGGAAGGTGTATATGTGGTCTTTCCCCCTATAAAAATCCTTCAAACATGCTAAAGTAAACCCATATGGAAAATTTTGCAAAAAAACTAAAGGAAGGCGTTTCTAGTTTAGCTGGTGCGTCCCAAGATAAACCCGAATTAAGAATAATTAAACTAGGTGCTGAGGTAGGTGCTACAAAAAACATGACTGTATACGAATGTGGCGAAGAAATGATAATTGTAGACTGTGGTATTGGCTTTCCAGATGATGAAATGCTTGGAATAGATGTTGTTATTCCAGATTTTACATATGTTTTAGAAAATCAGCACAAACTTAAAGGTGTCTTTGTAAGCCATGGTCATGAAGACCACTTTGGTGCTATACCTTTTTTACTTAGTGAACTAAATACCCCAATTTATTGTAATCAGCTAGTGCAGGCCTTTTTAACTCGTAGATTAGAAGATCGTGCAACTAAAGAGGTTGCTGAATCTGCTGAATTTCATTTATTTAATTCCACTACTCCTGCTGTTAAGTTTAAACATTTTGAACTTAGTGCTTTTCATGTAAACCATTCGGTTCCTGATTCTTTAGGTATTGTTATAAAAACTCCTCAAGGAACTGTTGTACACATGGCTGACTATAAAATAGACTTTTCTCCAGTGATTGATGCCCCTTTTGAATTTAACAAACTTACTGCAGTAGCTGATTCTGGTATTTTATGTTTGGTTTCCGACTGTTTAGGTGCTAATCACGACGGTCATTCTGCGTCGGAGCGTACTTTAGCTCCTACTCTTAATCGTTTAGTTGCTCAGTCTGAAGGTAAACAAATATTTTTAACTACTATTTCTTCTAATATTTCTAGAATGTATCAGGTTATAGAAGCTGCTATTGCTAATAACCGTAAGGTTGTTACTGTAGGTTATAGTATTGGTGCTGCTGTAGAAATTGCTCGTAATCTAGAACTTTTACCTTTTGATAAAGAAGTATTTGTAGATCTTAAACATGCTAAAAACTATAGCCCTAATGAACTTTTATACATTGTTGCAGGCTGTTATGGCCAACAGGGTTCTGCACTTTACCGTTTAGCACATAAAGAGCACAAACAATTAGAAATCCAACAGGGTGACTTAGTAATATTTTCTGCAGATCCTGGACCTCCAACTTCATACGTTGCCGTTGAGGATATTTTGCATTACTTAACAGTTGCCGGTGCTGATGTGATTTACAGTAAAATTCAAGATAATTTGCATGTATCGGGTCATGGTACTCGTGGTGACTTAGAAACCGTGGCATGTATATCTAAGGCTAAATACTTTGTACCAATTGGAGGTACTGCCGCTCATATGCGAGCTTACAAACATATGGTAGAAGACTTAGGCTACGATTCAGATACCGTATTTGAAATGACCGAAGGAAATGTATTAACTTTTTCCGAGGACTCTGCCGCAGTTACTGAAACTATAGAAGTAAAGCAAGTTTACATTGATGGAAGCCTTCCAACTGGCCTAAGCGATATAGTATTAAAAGATCGTGAAATGTTAAGTGCTGATGGTGTATTTGTAGTTATTGTTCCTATGTCTAAAGATAAAACTTCTGTTGTAGGGTCTTCAGAAGTTGTAACTAGAGGTTTTGTTTATGTTAAAGAAAATAAAGCTTTAGTAGGCCAAGCCAAAGATTTAGTTAACAAACAGCTAGACAAAGCAAATAATTCTGCAATAGACTGGCCCGTTGTTAAGAGTGGTATAGAAAAAGACGTGCGAAAATACTTACAAAAAGAGACTGGTCGTGATCCTTTAGTTATCGTTACTGCTATTGGAATTTAACTATTAACTTAAAAAAAGTAGTATGTATAATTAACTCATGCGTTATTTGTTCCTGCTCTTATTTTTTGTAATCTTAGGTTTACTTGTACATCAATTTGTTGTGTACTCAAATGCCAAAGTTTCTCCTTCTACATGTGTATTCGGTGTAGAAAATGCATGTGGTTTTGGATCTTATTGTCGTGAAGATTTTGACCCTAATGTGTTTGCTCCAGTAGATGGGTCTTCTAGCAAACCTCTAGTTCCCCCAGCTAATTCGCAGCCTTTTTGTTCTTCTTACTTAACTGATTTTTTTAAATCTTTAGGTTTATAAATATTGTATTATTAGTTACAACTCGATAGTTATTACAATATTTGTTATTATAACAACGTGTCTGCTCTAACAAAAAAAAGTCGTAGAGGTAGAAAAAAGAAGGTAAAACTTAAGCTAAGTCCTTCTAGTTTAACCTCAATATTATCCACTATATTAATGGCAACTGCATGTGTTATTTTAATCTCTTATTTTGCACCAAACCAATCGGTAAATGAACGTATACAGGAAGTTATTCGTGGTACTTTTGGTGGTTCTGCTATTTTACTACCGTTTATATTGGGAATTTGGGGACTTTTATACATTCGTACAATTGAACTTAAATACGTAGATATCCGTGTGCTGTTTGGTCTTACAGGTCTTATGGTCTCCTTGGCAGGTTTGTTGCACATTTTTTATGATCCGAGTAAGGCTCTAACAATTGCACGTGCTGGAGAAGGTGGAGGTATTTTAGGTTATCAACTCTCTCTATTGTTACGTAATACTGTTAGTACTTATGGGGGCTTCGTACTTTTGTTGGCTAGCGCAATTATTTCGGTATTAATTACTTTAGATATTGGATTAGATGATGTTTTTTTGAATATTGCTAACGTAATTTCTAGAGCCCTACATGGCAAAGATGCTGTGGCATCAAAGTTTAAACGTGCTGAAGACACCGGAGTCTCCTCTGATGAGCTTTCTACCACTCCCGCTCTAGAAGAGATTACAATATCATCTGGTGCTGATATGTTATCTCATAAAGTTTCACAAGGATCCTTGTTTGAGCCTGCAAATGCCTTAGTAGAAGATATAGAAGTTGAGACAACTTTTGAGGTAATACCCGCACCTTCCGAACCTATGGGTGAAGGTAAAGGTGTTATTGCACCTATAGCACCTGCAGTTGCTTCCTCTTCTAAAAAACTTCCCGAAGTTGCAATGCCTTTAGGGGGTCTACCCTATGCTGATCGTGTTTGGACACCGCCACCTCTAGATTTGTTAAATGATCCCCCAAAAACTAAAGTTGATCGTGGCGATGTTATGGCTCGGGCAAAGATTATTGAATCTACATTAGCTTCCTTTGGTATAGCTGTAAAAGTGCGGGACATTAACTATGGTCCTACAGTAACTCGTTATGCGTTAGAAACAGAGCAAGGTGTAAAAATTGCTAAGATATCTAACTTGCAATATGACTTAGCGTTGGCGCTAGCATCCCCCTCTGGATCTGTTCGTATAGAAGCACCTATTCCAGGTAAGTCTTTGGTTGGTATTGAGGTGCCAAATAACACGCGTGTTGTTGTTGCATTTAAAGAGGTATTAACTTCGGATTCTATGAAGGGTCTAAAGTCTCCTTTGGGTATTGTTTTAGGTAAAGATGTTGGTGGTAATGCTGTGGTTTACGACATTCACAAAATGCCTCATTTGCTAGTTGCTGGTGCTACCGGTTCTGGTAAATCTGTCTTTTTACATAACATAATGTTTTCGTTGCTTTATCGCTGTAGTCCTAACGAATGTAAGTTTATTATGATAGACCCTAAGCGTGTTGAGTTAATTAACTATCAAGATATTCCACATTTATATGCACCTGTTGTAACAGACATAGAAAAAGCACCATCTGTATTTAAATGGGCTGTAGCAGAAATGGATCGCCGTTATAAACTTTTTGAGAGTGCAAAGGCTAGAAATATTCAGTCATATAACGAAAAATCAGGTTTTCAGGCAATGCCCTATATAGTTATTATTGTAGATGAGCTCGCCGAAATTATGGTGGCTGACCCGGCTGCTGTAGAAAAGTCTATAATCCGTTTAGCTCAACTTGCACGTGCTACAGGTATTCACCTTGTATTAACCACACAAAGACCTTCTACAGATGTTGTTACGGGGCTTATAAAAGCAAACATTCCATGTAGAGTAGCTTTTAATGTAACATCAAACACGGACTCTAGAGTAATTATTGACCAAGTAGGTGCAGAAAAGTTACTTGGTAAGGGTGATATGTTGTTTGTACCCCCAGATGCTTCTAAGCCTGTTCGTGTACAAGGAGCTATGATAGATGATGTGGAGATAAACCGTGTCGTTGCACATTTAAAGGGGTCAGGTGTACAGCCTGACTACAAAGAAGAAATTTTAACAGCACACGTTGCTGATGAACTTGCCGACAAGAGTATTTCTGCAGGTGGGGAAGGCACTGATGATCTTTTTGATGAAGCCGTAGAAATTGTAGTTTCTTCTAAAAAAGCTAGTGCGTCATTATTGCAGCGCCGTTTGTCTATTGGTTATGCTAGAGCTGCTCGTATCATTGACGAGTTAGAGGCTTCTGGTATAGTAGGTCCTGCTCGTGGTAGTAAGCCTCGGGATATATTACAATCTAGTGTTTCGTCCGCTACAAGTGATTCTATGGGAGTAAGTTCTGACTTTTCTTCTGCTCACAATAATGATACCTTTACACCGCCGCAATTTAATTAGTGCAACATAATCAAAATAATATGAAACGAGTAGGAAACATTTTAAAAACTCGTCGTGAAGAAAAGGGCTACACTATTCAAGACGTAAATAAATTTGTAAAAATTCATCCCAAGTATATCTTGGCGTTGGAATCTGGAGATTATTCATTATTTTCGGACATAGTACATGCAAAGGGGTTTTTAAAAAATTATGCACAAGTTTTAGATCTTAATGTTGATGAGGTTTTAGCGTTTTGGCGTAGAGAATATGAAGCCGAGTTTGAAAAAAAACAGCAGGTGTCAGAAAAGAAGAGGTTTGTATTATCTGATGTAAACACTAAAGAATTTATAATCTCGCCTAAGCTAATATTTTCTACCTTTATTTTTTTGCTAGTAACCGCATTTTTTGGCTATATTTATTACCAATATTCTACATATTCTGGTGCACCAAGATTAGATATTTTTTCTCCTCAGGATAACTTGGTAGTAAGTTCTAGTACCTTGGATATTATAGGAAGAACTGAGCGTGATGCAGCATTGTTAATTAATAATCAACTTATAGTACTAAATCCCGATGGTAGCTTTACGACCACTCTTAGTTTAAACCCTGGTATAAACTCTTTAACCTTTTCTGTAACAAGTAGCATAGGTAAAAAAACAGAGATTGTTAAAACCGTTATTTATCGTCCAGTTGAAGTTGGTCCTGTGGAAGCGAATTAACGTCGAGGTTTTGTTCAAATTCTTCTATTGTTCTCTTAACAGCTTCAACAAATGTCTCATTATTGAACTCAACTGTTGCTACTCCTTGCCAGACTCCTACCGTAAATTTGGGACACACTACAGTAAGATTAGTATTTATTAGCTCTTTGAATTGTTCTTCTACTTCAGTGTCAGCAATAAGTATGCTTGCAATATGTTCGGGAAGCTTGTAACTAAAGCCCGCTTGCGAGATTATGTTTTTGTCTTGAATCATAAATGCTTTTAAATTTAATTGACTATTAAGATTAAAATATGTTTTACTAGAGTAGTCAAACTGCCTATGGATATTCAAGTATTACTCATTTTTATTTTATCTTTACTTACCTTTAATCTTTTGTTTGTTGGGTTTTA
>JAGQNX010000093.1 GCA_020427865.1 candidate division WWE3 bacterium | reverse complement strand
CAAGGGAGTTGTTCGTACACTATACCCGCTATATATTCTTCAGGTGTAGTCGCGTATTGTTGAGGTAAGCTTTCTTCTTCAATTGTCTCAATATATACACGTGGTACCCATCCATGTTGATATGTGGATTCTAAAAAGTAATATTCAATGTCACTTATTGGATTTGTATATGTTGCTGTTATAGCATAGGGCATGCCTTGTAATAACCATGTATTGTTAAGATGATTACAATCTCCTGTATCCAAATAATCATCTTTTTGGGGATTTGCAAATATAGCGGTTGGCAATAGATATACAGGTACATGATCTGCATTTGCTAGGGCTGTTATCGGATGTTCTAAATAGTTGATATTACCTTCTGCTACTTGGTTTAACAACCATGCTAGTTCTTCTTGTATTTCTATTTGTTGCCCTTGTAGGTCTAGCACATTTGAGTACACGGGATTTAGATTATTATTGGTGTCATCGGTAGATTCTGCCTTAAGCCAATCAATAACAATGGTTGCTAGTGTGGCTACTCTGTGCTTTGTCGTATTTACGTTAGTGTGTGCTTGTTCATACTTTATGCTTTCTAAGTGTTGTGCAAATGTAGTTGTTTGCAAGTAGTTTAATAGTTCTTTATCGATTTTACTTAGTTGCTGTTCATGAATTTTATTGTAGGCATAGGCTCCTGCAGGTAAATTTGCTCTTACTTCTAACCACGCTAATGCAGCTGCTTCTGTTTGAGTTAAGTTGCTAGTTTGGTATGTATTATATTTATGTATAGCAGGTGAGGTTAATCTGCCATCTAAATCTACACCAGTACATTGAGTTTCTCCTGATACCTGATGTGCTGCTTCTAGGTAGTCTAATCGTGCTGCGGGGCTTTTTCTTTCTGATTCGTCATAAAAAATGCCGTCTAGTTCTCCTAAATTAGTCATTTTTGATTCTTTCTAAAATAGTTAATGCGGCGTTGTTATAGCGTCTTTGCTCGATACTGTGTAAATTTGTACCCTCTAATATTTCGGTGGGATCTGTGTCTTTGCTATGACTGTAAAATATTAATCCCTCTTGTTTAAGAATTAACGCAAGGATTTTTAATAGATGTGTTTGCTTTGTGTCTTCAAAAAAAGGATCCATAAATATTAAATCCAGTTTTGGTGCATTTTGCTCATTTATTTGTTCTAAATATTTTTGAGCATATTTTACTGCTGGCTTTTTAAACAACGTCGCTTTTTCTGTAAATTCGCAAAGTTCCAAATTTTTCATTATGGTTCCTATTGCATCGTAGTTTTGGTCTACAAAAATGCAATGTGCTGCTCCCCTGCTTAGTGCTTCTATTCCAAAAGCTCCACTTCCCGCAAAAAGGTCTAAACATTGTGCATTTTGTACTTTTTCTCCAATAATAGAAAACACCGCTAGTTTAAAAACATCTTGTGGAGATTTAATACCTTCTACATTTGGAAGTTCTAGTTTTTTTCCTTTAGCTGTACCAGAGGTTACCCTAATCATATGCTGATATTATCACATTTGGTTGGAAAATTTAAAAAATTGGTACCACCATGCCGTGTCACCGTCCATGGTGGTACCCAGTCCGGAGTCTCGGCGGAGGAGCTCCGTACTATTTCTACTTTAACTTAATTATTTAGAATATCAAGGTTGTTCATTGTATTTATGCGTTTTTCTAGTTCGGGATAATTTGTGATTTTTAAAAAGTACTTTTGTGCTGCTTGTTTGGTTTTTTCCATAAGTTCTAGATCACCTAAGTCGGCTACTCTAAAAGTTTTAAACCCACTTTGTTTTGTTCCGTATAAGTCGCCTTGGCCTCTAATTTGCATATCAATTTCGGATAATTGAATCCCCGATGTTACGGTTTCTAAGTGTTTAAGCCTAGTAATTGCTGCACCACTTGTAACCGATGGTATTACAAAACAAAATCCTTCTTTGTCTCCCCTACCCACTCTTCCCCTTAGCTGATGTAAACTAGCAAGTCCATAGCGTTCTGCACTTTCTATAACCATAACTGTTGCTTCTGGTACATCTATGCCTACTTCTATTACAGGCGTCGAAATTAATACCTGCAACTCCCCTGCTTTAAATTTTTCTACAATTTCTTCTTTCTCCGCTGATTTCATTTTTCCATGCAATAAACCTACTTCTACCGCAGAAAATACGCTGGATTTTAGTTCGGTATATTCTTTTTCTGCTGCTCTTACATTTAAAAATTGCTCGCTTTCGGATTGTTCTATAAACGGGCATACAATAAATGCTTGCATGTTTTTTTGAGCAATCCAGTTGTAAACTCCTAGGCGTTTCATTTTTGGAACTACGCGTGTTGTTATTTTTTTATTTTTATTTGGAGGAACTAGTAGTCTAGATAGTGTTAAGTCTCCATATAAAGTTAAGGCTAGTGATCTTGGAATAGGCGTTGCGGTCATTGTTAACAAATTTGGGGTGTAATCTTGATACATGTTTAATAGTTTAGATCGTTGTTCTACTCCAAATCTGTGTTGTTCGTCGATTATAATTAAGCCAACGCGTGAAATTGTTTCTTTTTCATAAAATATCGCATGTGTTCCAATAACTACATCAAATTCTTCTTCAACTAATATGTTTTTAGAGTTTCCTGTTTTTAATAATATTTTTACTCCCAGAGGTTCTAAATAGGTTTTAAAAGTTTCAAAGTGTTGTTTTGCCAAAATTTCTGTAGGTGCTAAATATATTGTTTTGTAATTATTTAGATGTGTTAAATACGTTGTAAAAA
>JAGQNX010000092.1 GCA_020427865.1 candidate division WWE3 bacterium | reverse complement strand
TGCTGTCACAGATTAAATATCGAGAAAAAAACATAAAGTATAAATTTATAGCAGCCTGCATAGCTTTTTTAGGTGTGCTAGTTATTGCTTTTGGATAAGTCGTGTACGAACCTTATATTAAGACTATATTAGAAACTACAAATCACTGTAAAACGCCTTTAGTGTCCCCATATTTTATTGGTATTGATGGCCTATCTGGTGCTGGCAAAAGTTGTTTTGCCTCCGAGTTATCTTCTGTGCTAGCTAACTCTCAAATTGTTTGTCTTGATGATTTTTATGATAACACCATTTATTCAATAGACCTGTCGGAAGCTTTTAGAGTATTAAATTCTTTACAAAAGAATACTCCTGTATCTTACTTTCCTTATGACTGGAATTTACGCAATAAGTCTTCTTGCTCGGTTTATCGTGTCACCACAAATATTGTTATTGTAGAAGGTGTTTATGCACTTAAGTCTATGTTGTTACCTTTATACAGTTTTAAAGTATGGCTTAATTGTGAAGCTACTGAAGCATTTTCTAGAGCACTTAATCGTGATCTTGAGTTTGATTCTGAAATCAAAAAACTGTGGTTAGATCACTGGTTACCTTGCGAGCATAAATATGTTGAAGAATATTCCCCTTCTAGCATCGCGGATCTTGTAGTAAATGCCTAAGATTATGCTTATAAATTTGGAATCTTTTCTTGTATAAATTTAGCTATAGTTTCGCTTGCAACTCCGTTGCGTGGTTTTGCTATTTCGCGTTTAAAATTTATATTTCGGGAGGTATTTGCAATGCATAGTAGGTCTTTAAATTCTGTTATTGCAGTTACCAGTTGTGGACTTTTTTCTAGTACAAATACTGTTCCCTCTGTATTAATGGGACCGCTAACTATATCCATGCTTGTTTTGTAAGGAAAAAGCATGTTTTCTCCTGTTAAGATTTTACGTGTAAATGATTCTGGAGTTAGTCTTATTGTATAAAACCATAAAGCATCAAATAGCTTTTGTTGTTCCGAAGTATGTGCTGTTACATAGTGTTCTTTTTCAAAACTAGAAAGATGCTCTCCTGCTGTAATTATATTGTGATCGTTTGATATATATATTGGTCCCAGCAGCTTTATATTGTGATTATATAAGTGTGTGATTGTGACAATAGCCCATGGGTAGTATAGATTATCGTGCATTTTTCTATACTGACACGAAATTTTTAAAGATTTAATACTGCTAGTATTCTTAACCGCCTTTTGCAGTTCTACCAGAGATTCTCGGTTAAACAATTGGGGTAATACTACCATTGGAAAGTTATTAAATAGTCCTTCTTGGGTTATGTCAGACTTTAATTGTAAGTCTTTATTCGCTTCTAAAAATTTGTTTAGGTGTGTGTGTGCTTGTATTTGGGTGGGCTCTATTACTGCCAAATCCCTCATATACAAGGAGTCTGTTACTTTTAGGGGTTCGTTATTCATGTTTCTATTTTTGAATATTAATTAATTTTATAGCTAATGGAACTATTGTTATTGCAGATACAATTCCTAAAGTCATATACATAACACGTATACCATATAAAGTTATAACGAGTCCCGAAATTGCTGTTAGTCCAATAAATACAAAACCAATTAATAAGCTTAGAAGTGATATTGCCGTTGCTCTATATTTAGAAGAGAACATTGCATTTGTAAGCGGTGATAATATTCCCCAGCGTGCGGTTGTTGCTATCATAGCTGCTTGAACAAATGGTAACCCCCAGTACCCCTGTAGTGTAAGTGCTGGTAAATATGCAAATAACATAATAATTGGAAAGAATAGAATTGTTCTAGTGGAATTAAATAATTTTGTGTTAGTAAGAACTTTTGCTACAACTAATGCATTTATTAACCTTAAAGCTGCAGTTATAACACCACGAGTACTATCTGCAAATCCTAGTTCTATTAACATATAATCATTAAAATATACTGTACTCGCCCATGCTATTCCTCCAACTGCTATGTAATATAGAGATAAGTAGGTAGTATAGCGACTTTTAAAAGCTTCTTTAACTCCCTCTGTAATTTGTCTTTTATAACCACTTAATGAAAACTTTTCAGTATCTAGTTTAGGTTCTATATAAAATAAACTTAGTATTGATGCAAAAAGTAGCATTATACCGTAAGCCACAAATGGAATAACATTGTTATAG
>JAGQNX010000091.1 GCA_020427865.1 candidate division WWE3 bacterium | reverse complement strand
AACTTAAAGCAAATACAGCTGTTTTATAAAAATTAATAACAGCAAGGTTATGGAGATTGCCCTAGCAGTATAGGAATCCATTATTTAGCTACACCCTTTAAAGAATTTATACCATCACACACTATAGGTCGGGATAATTGCATTAGTTACTTAGATAGAAGGGAGAAACACTACGTGTAAGCTGCAACTGTATGACTAGCTACTTATTTTCTAAATGTTGCAACACAGGGTTTATTCTAAAAGCGTGAGTACCCCCAAAAACTACGAGGACATCTTTATCTTCTTGCGTTTGTTTTACAATTTCATTTATTAAATGAATATCTCTCATATTATTATCCGCTCTAGATATATCTCTAAACAAAGTTGCAGGTGCTTGTTCACCCGGTTGATGATAAGAATCTAGTTCTTCTGCAGACATCATTAATTCATGGGTATCTTCATTTATAAGTGGGGAACCTGTAACAGAGTGAGTTACTTCATTGATTTTAGGTATAGATACGCTAAGTATATCTTGTATCAGTTGATCTCGAAATTGTTCATCAGTGGCAAACCTAGTCGCATCAGCACTAGTGAGACTTGGCAACCAATCCACATTAGCTTTACTTCCATAATCGTAAACTAAGCCAGCTAACACATAATCATCAAGCTCTTTGGTCTTTACTAAGTCACTCAATGAACGCATAAGATAATATGTGGCTATAGTAGAAGGGGGGATTCCGTTTTCTTTGTGTTTTTCTACAACCTCCGCAACAGAAACTTCGGGAGACATTGCCTGCAAAGAATCCTGCTGGGCGAGATATAAAATGCCACCCATTTCTACATAGGTAGTAACTCCAGAATCAAAAGTCTGTACTACAGGTAACGCAGAAAATGCATGGAAGCCTTCGAGAAGCAGCACCCCAGAATCGGCGGAATGGGCAGATGCAAAATCTCTATAGGCGGCAACAATACTAGCCATATTGTCCCCTTGAGCATCTCGGGTGTGAGCAACACCAACAACTTGTACAGTACGACCCTTTATTTCGTAACTGGTTACAAAGCAAGATTTATCATACTCCCATTCTTTGTGAAACGCGTCTAAAGAGGGGTCTTCAAATGAGATTAATAGAGAGGAAAGTGCGTTCATATCAGATTCGCGGGTTTCGAGCTCATCAGTATTGGACATACCTATAACTATAGAAGAAATAATAGTGACATACAACAATGCAGATAAAAAAAGGACCGTGGTGCATGTATATAAACAAAGATTTTAACATGCACCACAGTCTCCTAGTGATCGTCACCACTACTGCGTTTTATAACGATAGTAAATCCCACTAGGAGCACTAAAATAAAAATAAATGCCCAAGGATTCATATAAACCTCCTCTAAAGATTTTGTGCACACCTTACTTTAGTTTTACACTTTTGTAAAAGAGTATGTTTAAACAGTAAACTGCCCGTCTTTATAAATCACAACATCACTACCATCTTCTAGTGTTGCGGTAACGGTACGATTTGTTGTTGTAATAATGTCTGTGTGAGTACCAGCTTTTATGTTATAGCCATGTTCTGCCCAAACATCTTCAGATACATTTGCAGCATTTCCGGGGTAACTTTCTTTAAAACAAGACCCTAAAGCTAGGTGCATATTGCCGTTTTCTCCACCAATATTTTCGTCAAACAAAGTGTGAGCCATAAACTTGGTAATGTTAGACAGCCTACTGTCGGTTAAAGAAAATTCACCTAAACGTTTAGAATTTTCTAACTCTAGCATTTCTTTTAAATAGTTTTCACCAACGGAGGCACTCGAACTTATTACTTCACCATTTTTAAATTCAAGTCTAATATCTTTAATCATCGTACCCATGTAATATAGGGGTTCACTAAAATAAACTGTGCCATTAGTTACACGCCAGTCTGGAGAAATAAAAACCTCAAAACTTGGCACATTTCTACCACTGCCGCCCAACCATTTTCGGTCGTAGCCAATGCCTACAGTTAAATCTGTTTCTGGAGCTTGCACATGTAGTGTTTTAATACGCATAGAAGTTAATTTGTCTTTTAAGCGATCTACTTCTTTATAGGCTTCTTTCCAACGAGCAACAGGATCGGGTGTATTTAAATAGCAAGCCGAAATTATTTGGTTCCAGTAGTCTTCTAAACTTAGTTTTGCTTCATCTGCTAAACCTTGAGTACCATAAATAGCTAGTGTCCAAGTGTATTTTCCTTGTACTTCTTTTTCTTTACGTGCTTCAAAATAGGGTAGCATTGCTTTACGACGTAACATTAGCTTTTCGGGAGTAATAGACTCTAATTCGTGAGGATCCACATCACCTAGTATAAAAATCATACAATCAGTCTGATCTACTATTCCTTGATAATAAGATTTAGCATAAAAAGCCAATTGGTCGTCACTTGCAAGTTCAAAATGTTCTTTTGCTATTAGGTCTGGCTGAAAATTAATTATTGGGTACGCCCCTGCACGCAGTACAGCATTACGAAGTTCTATTAAAAGAGGCTTTGCTACTTCGGGAGCATTTATAAAAACAGTTTGTTTAGGCTTTACACCTGTGCCACTTTCTAATGCAAAATTAACTAAAACGTTGGCATATTTTTGTAATATTTCTTTTGATGGTGTGTAGGTCATAATAAAGCTAGTATACGCCAAAGCAAAGCTATTACAAATAAAGTAAATAGTACTTAATAAGAGAGAATATAACCAATATTACGACGAGTTTTAATTGCTACATTATGTTGACCATTTATCCTAAGTTTACGACGTATTTGAAACACTACTTTATTTATAGAATACATAGAAAACCTTTCTAAAGCTTCATCACCCCACAAAACATCGGCAAGTTGCTCATAACTGCATACAGTATTAACTCTAGAGATTAGAAATGCTAATACATTGTTTTCTTGGGAGGTAAGACCTTTAATTTCTACTCCTAGGCTATTAATTATATTATTGCCATCAACCCGTAAATAGTCGGTAACTCCAAAGCCAAGCTTATTTAAATAATCTCTAGATTGTAAGGCCAAACGTGAATCTTTAGTACTTTGTGTAGCTGACGGTATAACTAATTGTCACGAAAATTTATATAACATGCAAAACAATATAGATATACTTGCACAAAACAATGTGTTTGATTTAGCAGCACGTATATTTGAAAACAAGGAAGATATGCTGATAGGTTTGGAAAAAAGCAATAATATGCTTTTAGCATTACATGGAGGAACAGGCTGCCCACGACAAAAGTATTTGTTAAAAAACACAACGTGCACAGATGTTATTTACGAGGAAATAGCACGAAATCTATTAGCGCTAGAAATAGTACAGCAAAAGTTATAAAAGATTACGGACGCTGTTTACTAAAATCAAAGTAACCTGTACACACTAAATAGTTGGTTTTTTTATATCCGCCACCACAACCAGAATTTAAATCCCAACCACCATAAGACCAATATTGTGAAGGGTTGTAGTTAACACCATCGATTTCTATATTCTTCAAATAATAAGACTTACCATCCCCTGAATATATGGGACTACTGCTTTTAGACTGCAACCTTTGCATAAAATTATTTTGTAATACAGCAGGTGTAGAGGTAAATGAAGAGTTTGGAACTACTAAAATTTGACTATTAGCAGCAACCTTTCGTAAATCATCCGAAGCACTGCGATTTCTAAACGATACTTTTACATCTCTTATATCCACAGAACGGGTGCCTAAATGCTCATACGTGTATTCCTGAACGTCAGAACTAATCTCAAATACTTTAACAACAGCATCATCTATTTCTAAAGACATATATACAGGTTCTACACTTGCTGTAAGAGCGACATCTCCAAACAGCCCGCTAAGTCCCGAAGCCGTTAAAGTTATTTTAGAATTAGTATACTGTGGTTGATAGTCATTAAAATCTCCCTTTTTGGAATAGTCAATATAACCATTACAAAACATAAACTTTGAATAAGCAAAACGGCTCTTACAAGGAGCATCTTGTTCTACCCAAAAAAACTCAGTAGGATAGGTTACATCATCTAAGATTACCCTATGAACAATCAAACTACCGGCTACTTTACCCGCAGCGTGATCCTCTGGATTGTCATCATTATTAAATTTAATTTTTAAATCTGAAATATCAATATATTCAGGCAATTGAAGTTGAAAAGGGGAGGCACCAGATGAAGTGGTTGCATGGAATTCTTCAATGAGCTCGTCTTTTACCAAAACTTGCATATTGGCATATCCATCCCTTTCTGTAGAACCATTAGCATATATGGACAAAGTAGAGCCTCGCGTGGGGAAGAACACGTTCTTTAACTTACTAAAATCGAAATAACCCGTACAATGTAACTTTGTACTATCTTTAAAACCTGCACCGCATCCATTAGTGCTACCGAAAGAGCCTAAAGACCAGTAATTTAAAGGTGAAGTATATGTAGATAAGTCTGTAATAGCTGAAGCTTCAGTTACCACTACATAATCTGCACGAACTTTACTGTCACCATTTGACGTCAAGGTAACAGTATACGTTCCTGGAGTGTTATAAGTATGATAAGGATGTTTTTCTGAAGATGAAGAACCATCACCAAAATCCCAAGTAAAGTTATCGTAGTGAGATGTTGATGTATTAACAAATCGCATATCCAAAGGAGAAGTACCCTGAGAAGAATTGGAATAAAAATCCAACACCTTAGGTTTATCTACCACAGTTACAGGATCAGGAAGCCAAAAAGTACTAGTACCCGCAGAATTTTTAACGGTTAAACCAAAATTATAGGAACCAGTCTTATCTAATTGGCGGATATAATTTCTAGGACCAAACTCAGAAACAAGAGCATACTTACCATTTTGCAGATAGTCATAATAATGCCAAATATAGTCATCTATATACCCTGTAGATGTATCAACTAATCTAACAATAACTGGGGCCACACCAGTCGTTGGGTCAACTGTAAAAGATGCTTCAGGGGGTCGTAAGCTATCTACTACAGTAACAATATTTTCAATGGTTTTAGAAACCGGAGAAGATGAAGATGTAGTATACCCCGTTAGGGTAACATTATAGGTGCCGGGAATAGCATAAGTATGTGTAGGTGTTTTATCGGTAGAAGTAGCACCATCTCCAAAATCCCAATTCCACGCTGTAAAATCACCAATGCTATTATTTGTAAAGTCTACAGTATATGGGGCTTGTCCATGCTTGTAGGGAACACCAAAATCTAAATATGGAAGTTGTGAGGGCGAGATAGCGGTTAAAATATTAGGAAACGTATATAAGTATGCACTTTTAGCCTGTAGTGTATTCAGCAAAAGATATAATTTTGGGGCACCTGCAATAGTAGAAGTATGGCTAAAATTGGAACCCAAAAATTGATTATAGGGGTAGTTACCGAAACCATAATAATTTATAGTTGTTTCTTCAGGAAAATCTATGGAAAAATCACTAGTAAAGGGAACAACACCTACTACTCTAGAAGGAAAAACTTTAGGCGTAAAGTGTGCAGGTGTTAGTGGTAATACTGTAATATATCCTTCCTTTGTGGCAGTGTCAGTAGTATAGTCATCGCCTACAGTTAAAGAAACAGTATAAACACCAGGTTCTTTATATGTATATATAGGAGAGATTTCTGTTGAAGTGCTACCGTCACCAAATTCCCAAAAAAGCTTAGGGGGGTTACCTGTAGAAAGGCTTTGAAAATAA
>JAGQNX010000090.1 GCA_020427865.1 candidate division WWE3 bacterium | reverse complement strand
TAAGACGTAATATCTGAAGAAATTTCAGAACGAGCTTCTTCAGCAAAAGCATAAAGTTGAGCAAGTTCCGCATCTGAAAAGTTAGACACACCCGAAGCCGTTTCTAAAAAGTCTGCCAGACCTATATCAGAACCTTCAAATGCAGAGAGGTAGCCATATAGTGCAACACCTAGTTCTTCGGAATAGTTATAATGGGTAAGCATTTTTTCTACATAGGCTAAAGTGTGTATAGATTGAATGTTGTAAGACTCTAAAATTAAACGTGCAGGGTGCTTTTTGTCAAAGCCATGCTCCTGTGCAAAGGCATCAATAGTTTCCGAGGAAACAACATGTGCAGTTGCAGACTCTACTAGACCATCAAATTTTTCTAATATTGCGGGAGCAATATCAACATGTTTTATTTTTTCATGTAGTTTTGCTTTAACAGAATCCCCATATTTTTCTACATCAAGACCTAATACCTCAGTATGTGTAGTACTTTCTGCAAGAGAACGTATAGATTCTGGAGTGACACCGCTACCACCAGCTGTAAATGGGTTGGGAGCAGAAAACGTAGTAACTTCGAGCGAATTATCCGAATAAACTAAGCTAGATACGGCGTCACGTTCGGCAAGTGCAACTGCCATTACAAATCATCCCCAAAATTTAACTCATTTATATCTTTGTGCAAACCTGCAGTGGAATCAAAGTCTTTTGTATCAACGTCCTTTTGCTTAGTTTGAATCTGGGCAGTAGCATCTTTAGACTCAGGTAAAGGAGCTGCAAATGGATTAGTACCACCAGCTCTGCGGTTTTTTAAAAAAGAGTATTTTTCACTTAAAGGTTGTGGTTGTCCAAAGGGGCTTGGGGATCTTGGGGGAAATGAAGATCCCAACGGTGGAAACGTAGAAGATCTAGAAAACGGACTCCTACCTGAACCAAAAGGAGATTTAAAACCCTTGTCTTCTGGAGGCTCTGGAGGCTCAGTAAACCCAGCTCTTTTTTCTATAAACTCTTCTATTTCTTTTGCATCTTTTCCGTAAGTCATGCGAGAATGCTCTCTAATCTTTTGAGCAACACTTGGATTAGATTGTAATGTAGAGTATTTAGAAGAAACATCGTTAGCTTCTTTATCCCAATCTATATGCATGGAAAAAGGAACAGTAGGGTGTCCATCTACTAAAAGTCTTACATAACAATTTCCTACAGAATTATTTATAAGGTCGGAAGCACTAAAAATAGGTTCGAACTGTTTTGCTAAATAATCAGAATCATCTACACCAACCCTAAATGCAGCAAGAGTACCAACGTTACCAAACATTGCGTTTTTAATATCATCGGTAAGTTGCCCTATAAACTGATTAGCTACAGTTAGATTGAGTTTGTACTTTCGAGCCTCAGACAAAATAGTAGCAAAATCTGGGGTAGCAAAGTTTTGAAACTCATCAACATATAAATAAAAGTCGGGGAAATCATGTTTACCTAATAAGGTTGCACGTCCTAATGCAGCAGACAATATACGTGGTACTAATATTAAACCTAAAAAGTTAGCATTTTCTTCACCTATTTTTCCTTTAGATAAATCTGCTAAAAATATTTTTTTCTCAGCCATCATTTTACTAAAGTCTATTGCAGACTCTGACTGGCCTAAAATATTTCTCATAGTACGCTCTGTTACAAACCTATCAAACTTAGATACAAAATATCCCATTGTTTCGGACTTATGATAATCACTTGTATTAGCAACCTCATCTACCCAATAGCGTTTTATCAAAGGATCTGTAATTTTAGGTAAAAATTCTTTGTGATAGTTTTTGTCTATTATTAAACGTAAAACATCAATAAGAGTAGCTTTAGGGTCAGCCATAGCTGTTAACATCATGTTACGTACCGCACGTTCAAATTTAGGCCCAATCATACCAGTACGATTGGGGTCATAAATTTTGTAGAGCATTGCAAT
>JAGQNX010000089.1 GCA_020427865.1 candidate division WWE3 bacterium | reverse complement strand
ATATTTATATTGCCAATTAAATTCATATAACTTATATGAAAGTTAACAAATACATATTATAGGTTGCTTTAAAACCTACAATATAATGGAATTATTCTATTTTAATAAGGTAATACTGTCAACTTCACGCTGAATTGCAGAAAAAGAAAACCCACGAGACATAAGATACTTATATAATTTTTGTTTCTGTTCATAGTCCAATGTTTTACCCTTTGTACGCTTTTGGATTAAAAATCTCAAGGCATCGTTTGGTATAGCATCTTCGATAAGATCAAAAGCTTGTGAGATTACGTCAGAATTTATTCCTTTTAACCTTAGTTGCTGCTTTATTTTAGACATGCCTATAGGCTGGGTAGAAGAATACTTAGAATTAATAAAGCTTGTAGCGTATCTAAAATCATCAACGTATTTAGCAATAACTAATTCAGACATTATTTCTTGAACTAAATCTTCGGCGGAAAATTCCAAATCCGAATAGTTTGCACACTTTTTCTTCAATTTATCTTGTACAGTCTTATACGGAAGATCTCTAGAAACCAAAATCCCATACGCATATTGTAGTAACTTTGATTTAATAGAATCTCGAGAATTATTCATTATCTTCTGATTCAACATCTGTAACATCTGTATCCGCTTCCATACCAACATCTAACGGAAGAGTATCTGCGGTTTTTAGTTTTTGCCTTATTGCGGTTTCAATTGCTAAAGCTTTTTTAGAATCATCTTTTAAAGTTTGCTTAGAGGCTTCACGCCCTTGACCCAGTTTTTCACCTGAATATTCATACCAAGCACCACTCTTTTTTATAACCCCAAGTTCTACACCTACATCTAAAAGATTACCTTCTTTGCTTATACCCTCACTAAACATAATATCAAATTCTGCGGCTCTAAATGGAGGTGCCATTTTATTTTTAACAACTTTAACACGCACTTTAATACCAGAAACTTCATCCGAATTTTTTAATGACTGAATTCTACGTATCTCCATGCGTACTGAAGCATAAAATTTTAAAGCACGACCTCCCGAAGTTGTGTCTGGACTACCAAACATAACACCAACGTTAGTACGTAATTGGTTAGTAAATATAACCACACAATTTGATTTACTTATGATACCGGTTATTCTACGTAGAGCTTGGCTCATTAAACGAGCTTGCAAAGCAATATGGTTATCCCCTACGTCACCCTCTATTTCAGCACGTGGTACAAGTGCAGCCACCGAGTCAATAGCAATTACATCTACAGCATTTGATCTTATTAAGGTCTCTGCTATAGATAAAGCCTGTTCTCCTGTGTCTGGTTGTGAAACCAAAAGCTCATCCACATTTACACCAGTCTTAGCAGCATAAACAGGATCAAAAGCATGCTCAGCATCTACTAGCGCAGCAGTACCCCCAGCTTTTTGTGCCTCAGCAATAATGTGCTGTACAAGTGTAGTTTTACCTGATGATTCAGGTCCATATATTTCAACAATACGACCTTTAGGCACACCGCCTATTCCTAAGGCTAAATCTAAAGCGATAGCACCTGTGGGAACTACCTCTATATCCTTAACCTCACCTTTTTCACCAAGACGCATAATGGAACCTTTTCCAAAAGATTTCTCAATTTGTGCTAATGCGGATTCTAGAGCAAGTTGTTTATTTTTATCTGTTGTATCTTTTTGGGTATTTTTCATATAACCAATTCTAACAGTCTTATAGTTCTAGGCAACCACATTAAATCTATTACCAATAGAACTCAGGTTTGACACCTTCTACACAAGAGAATTTTAAAATAGTCTATGCTAATATAAACACATGAGACTCGTTGTTGTGGCTGACATTGTAAAGCGTGTAATAGCAGGTTTAATAGGGGTTATTATTATCTCTATTATGTTGATGATATTATCTCCTGTAGCAAGGGATGTAATTTATGCAGTATTCCCACCTAAAAATGCACCTACCGTTGCATATGGAAAACTAGAACAACTTACCTTTATAGAAAAAAAATTAATTAATCCAAACCCAAAATACACTCTAAATACAAAAGATGGAAAACTCCCAACAAATTTAGATGCTGTAATGCGGGTATTTAAATATAAAGAACCACCTTTTTCATTTGACGCAGGAAAAAAAGCACAAGCAGATGCAAAGTTGCTAGGGTTTGAAGATAAAGATTTACTGACTGACTTAAAAAACGATCAATATACATGGAGAGACACAAACTTTGGAGGTGTATTAGACATCAACATTACTACCAAAACAATAAAACTAACTACACCTATAAACACATTAGATAGTTACTATTTAGAAGGTAAACTTACAAAAGCTCAGGCAATTAAGATTGCCACTTCCCTTTTTGGGGAACTAGATAGATTTAATGACCCCCTTTATCAAAATGGGTCGCAGGCGGCAGTACTAGGAAAATTTAATAGAAACGGTATAGTTGCAGCAGACGCAACACTGGAAGCACAGATAGCACGTGTAGATTTTTTTAGGTCTATATTTAAAATTCCTATTTTGGGTCCAGATGCTAAAAAGGGCAATTTACATGCGTTTGTGCGTGTTCCCGAAAAAAATTCACCACAACTTAATGTTCCTAAATTAGAAGCTTATTACTGGGAAGTAGATTTTGAAAAATTTGCGACATATCCTGTAATAAGCGTAGTGGATGCTTGGAACCAAGTAGCACAAAATAAAGGTGTAGTATCAAGTATTGTAGAAGTAAATGGTAGCCCTTTTGAAGACTATACACCAATTAATGTCGACGAAATATTGATAAACAATATTTACCTAGCCTATTACGACAACAGTATGCCGCAACAATATCTACAACCTATTTATGTTTTTGAGGGAAACTTTACAGGCAGAACACGAGGCGACATAACGCTGTATTATCCTGCAATTCCCGCGCAATACATCTCTAAATAAGGGGTTTACTCAAGCAATAACCAATTTAGAATTTTTAGAGTATCACCAAAACGATCACCACTTTGCATAACTACTATTAAGTAGTCTTTGTTTTGTAACGTGTACCTATAAGATAGTACTTCGCCAGCAGCATCTGTGCGACCTGTTTTTATTCCAGTTGTTCCAGGTTGCGTTTGCAATAAAATATTAGTGTTTTCGAATAGTCTAGAATGACTGTTAGATACCGAAGTATAGTGAGAGGTAGCCACAACATTTTGCAAAAACTCATTCTTAAGTACTTCACGCGAGATTATGCTCAAATCATAGGCACTGGATACATGCGTATTATCTAGGGCATCAAGCCCGATAGGATTTGTAAGATGCGTTTTATCAAGGTGTAAATGTTGTGCCTTAGCATTCATTAAGCTAATAAACTCATCGTATGTAGTTGTACCTGTTGCTAAAGTACACGCTGCATCACCACCAGAAACAAGTAATAAACCATATAACAAATCTTTAACTGTTAACACTTCTTCTGATAAAAACCCCACGCGTTGCCCCGCTACTTGTGTACATTCAGTTGGAACAGCTAAAGAGTCATCTAAGTTATATAAGTCTAAACTAACCAAGGCTGTTATAAGTTTAGTAGTAGAAGCAGGGGGCAAAGATAAAGTACTGTTTTTTTCGTATATAGAAGTATTAGCTGCCAAATCAAAAACATACACACTCGTGGCGGATACCTCAGGGAAAGGTTTAACAGAACTTGTAGAAGCACCTAAAACTTTAGAATCGGCTAAAACAGCACTTGCTAAAGGGGAACTTTCTATAAATGAAGGATTCAAAAGGGCAGAATGCTTATAGGCAGGTAACGAGAATGCTGTAAAAGCAGTAACTATTACTACAAAATATAAACACATTCTAACGCTTAATGTAAAAGTAATATCTGGAACTCTACCCAAGTTCTCGATAAGAATTAGGGTATGCAAAAACACAAAAGAAAAAGATTTTAGAAAAACGATACGTAGTTTAGATAATACAAACATTAATTGCCTTTAATAATATCTAATACTTCAGGTTTATTTAATTTAGCTAAATCCTGCGGGTTCATAATAATACTAACGCAGTGATCCCCTGCGTTAAATGCTACCAGCTCTTTTTCTAATAAAGAGCGGTCGTATAAAGTACGTAAATTAAGGACAACTCCAAATGGGGGTATAGACCCAACCTCAAGGCCTGTTAATTCTTTAACATTATCAGGTGAAGCCAAACATAAATTTTTAACATTAAGATGTGTTTTTATTTTTTTTAAGTCCAACTTTTGGTCGCCAGGTAATACGCATAAAATATCTCCACAATCTCCAGTTAGAATTAGGGCTTTAGCACCTGTAGATTCAGATACTCCTCTAATAGAAGCAGCTTCTTTACTAGTTCTTACATATTCATGCTCTAATCTTTTATATGATATTTTATTAGTTTCTAGAATCTCCAATATTCTATCCAAAACAGACATATACTTATTTAAAGTCTTCAATAAATAAATTTAACGAGGTATTGCCTTTATAAGGGTTTTCCGACATTTTATATACTACAGAAATCCTCTTACCCAAATATAGCTCATCTACCCTAGAAGCACCACCAAACATAACACCTTTTATAGTACTTATGTTTTGTTTTAAAACCAACGACAAATGTTCCTTTGTTTTACCTATAATACGTATTTCTTCTACTTGCACATCTTCGCTTAAAAATAGGGGTTCAGAATTACCGTGACCAAAAGGTTTAAGGGCATTGAGTTTATTTACTAGGGTTAAACTTAGATCAGTAAAATCTATTGGGAACTCTATGCTAAGTGTTTTAGACAAGTCTGAACTTAGTATATGCGTGTTCGCATAAGTTATTAACAACGGTTTTAGTTTGATAAAGTTTTCATAGGTTATAGAAAATCCGGCAGCTTGTGGATGACCACCTAAATTTTCAAAATAAGAATCAAACTTTCTTAATAACTCTATAATATTTACACCAGCAACAGATCTAGCAGACCCTTTAATTAAACATTCACCAGTAGATACTACAATTGTAGGTTTATAATAATCTCGCACTAGATTAGACGCCAAAAGTCCTATTAATCCTTCATGGTAATGATCACCCTCTGCAATTATAAGATTATTAGCACTGATTTCGGAATCAATGCTTTCTTGCATTTGCTTAGTAGCGAATTGACGTGTCTTATTTAGATTTTCTATCTTAGAAGTAAGTTCTAATATATGGTTAGAGTCTTCTGATGTTAATAAATCAAAGGCAAGTAGTGCTGAATCCATTCTTCCTGCCGCATTTATACGAGGACCCACTACCCAACCAAGATGGTATGCATCAAGATTTGAAAGATCTACACTCGCCATATTTATTAATTTTTTAAAACCACTTAAAGGTGTTTTTTTAAGCATTTCCAAACCTTGAACAACCAACATTCTATTTATTCCAGTAAGTGGATAAACATCAGTTACGGTCGCCAGACCAACAAGTCCTAGTAATTCAGGGGCTTTAACGCCCAAAGATAGGGCTAATAACCATGAAAGAGTCGAGCCAACAACTTGATCATTCCACACAATCACATTGGCATTAGGGAGTTCTTTAGGCGGTTGATGATGGTCTGTTATTATTACGTCAATATTTTTGGATTTTAGATGCGCAACTTCACTCACAGCAGTAATTCCAGAATCTACCGTTATGATCAAGGGAAAATCTAAAGTATAAGAGTGTAAAGCATCGTCTAAAGCCTTAAAACTAAGACCATAACCATGCTCAAATCTATCGGGGATAAAAACAGACACATTTTCATAAGCTAAATGCTTTTTTATAGCTAAATATAATATGGATGAAGCACAAACTCCGTCTGCATCATAATCACCAAATATTAAAATGGGACGATTTTCATTAATGTATTTTTTAGTAAGTTCACGTGCGTCTTTTAAAGATGTCTTAAATGAAGCATCAAATCTAGTAATATAATCGCCTATTGGTAGTGGATTTAAAAATTCTTGTTGTGAGTGGTGATCGGAAAAACCTCTATTTAATAAAAGTTGTTCAATAAAATTTGAAGGTGATACCAGAGTATCGTGCAGTAATTCCCATATTACAGGCATGCCTTATTTACCACGGCTCCATAATACAAGAACAGGAGTTGCAATAAAAATAGAAGAATAAGCACCACTGATAAGTCCTACTAAAATAGCTAAAACAAAATATCTAATACTTTCACCACCAAGCAAAACAAGAGCAGTTAACATTACTATAGCGGTAAAAGAAGTCGAAAGAGATCTGTTTAGAGTTTCAAGTAAAGAAATATTAGCAATTTCAATAAAGGCATCCTTAGAGTGTTTTTTTAGGTTTTCTCGAATCCTATCAAAGACAACAATAGTGTCGTGTACAGAAAACCCAATAACAGTTAACATCGCAGTAATAAATAATGCATTTACCTCAACACCGTAGTAAAAACCTAATATAGAAAAAACACCTAATACAAACAGAGCATCATGAAGTAACGCTATTATCGCAGCTACACCAAATTTATAGCTAGAGTATTTTTTTGGAACATTTCTAAAGGCATAGGCTATATAAAGTATTACAGCAAGTATGGCAACAAAAAGTGCCTTTATTCCGTTACGCGTTATTTCGGAACTTACAGATGGGCCTATTGTTTCAAAATTAACCTGTCTAACATTAGGGTCTATATTTTGAAGATCCTCTATAATCTCCAAAGATTTATCAGTATAAGTATCATTAGTACGAACTTGTAATGTAGTACCTCTAAAATCAATAGTATAAACATTAATGCCGTTTTGACTAAACACCTGCTGTACAGATTCTGTACTAAGTAGTTTACTATCAGAAATAGTGTATTCAAATATAGAACCCCCAGTAAAATCTATACCCAAACGGAGACCATTTTTAGCCAAAGAAATCACACCTATAGTTAATAGTATTCCAGACAAAGTAAAGTAATACTTCCATTTATCAGCTATTCGCATTAGATCCTCCCATAAAAACTAACGTAAATGTTTTTACAACATATAAGGTTGTAAAAAGAGCAACAAGAATTCCAATAGCTAAAGTTACCGCAAAACCTTTAACAGGGCCTGTACCAAAATAAAACAATATAAATGCTGTAATTAGAGAAGAAGAATTTGCATCTTTAATAGAACTCCAAGCACGATCAAATCCAAAACGAAGAGCTAAATTGTTAGGAGTGCCCCAACGAACTTCTTCTTTTATTCTCTCAAATATAAGAATACTGGCATCAACAGCCATACCAACAGATAATATAAATCCAGCAATACCGGGGAGAGTTAATACTACAGGAATCACTTTAAATATAGCTAAAGTAATAAATATATAAATTAAAAGCCCCATGTTTGCTATGAGTCCTAATTTTCCATAATTAATTAACATAAATATTAATACAAAAACTAAACCAACAGTTCCTGCAAATACACTAGCATGAAGAATATTATTTCCAAGAGAGGCACCAACTGTTTTTTGCTCAACAACCTGTACTGGAACTGGCAAAGCACCTGCCTGAATTTGCAAACTCAGAGTGTTCGCATCTTCTAAAGAAAAATTACCTGTGATTATAGGATTTTGTGTCACACCATTTGCAAGGTCAGGTGATACAACAGGTGCGGATAAAGGAAAAGGTGAATCATCTAAATAAACGCCTATTGGTTTATTTATGTTTCTTTTTGCAATATCCGAAAACTTTACGCGACCTTCTGTTGTAAAGTTTAATGCAATACTTGGTGCATCAGTCACAGTTTTGGAATTATTAGAAAACACAACATCGGCACTAATTAAATCACTACCACCAAGATCAGTATCTACCCAATTTTGAGGATCTGTTACTAAGGTTAAATAATTTGTATTTTCGAAGTCAACATCTGGAGCTAATTCCCTAAAACGTAATTGAGCGGTTCTTCCAATTAAACTCACAGCCGCTCCTACATCATCAACACCAGGAATTTCTACAACAAGCTGGTAGTTGTCACCACTTTGTAAAGTAGTAATCGAAGGTTCACTTACTCCAAATAAATTCACACGGCGTTCAATAATACTGGCTGCGGAATCCAGCGCATCAGCACGGGAAGCCTCAGGCAAGTCTGACATGTCTGCTTGAAGTACCAATCTAATACCGCCAGCTATATCTAATCCTTGTTTAAACTCTGTAAAATCCCATATACTGTCACCTACTCTAAAGGCATATCCACCTACATAACTGTTTATGGACTTACCTGCTATAGAAAAATTAAGCGGTACTCTAGGCAGCGTTATAAGCAAACTTAGAGTAGCAATAATAGATATAAATACTAGCTTTAGATATAATTTCATATTTATGGCTTAGCAAAAAAATATTAGCAGGGTTATGATAACTTACAAA
>JAGQNX010000088.1 GCA_020427865.1 candidate division WWE3 bacterium | reverse complement strand
ACAAAACCTGAGACTATTAATTATAGAACTTTTAAACCCGAAAGAGATGGTTTATTTGATGAACGCATCTTTGGACCTGCACGTGATTATGAATGTGCGTGTGGTAAATATAAAAGAGTTCGTTATAAAGGGGTAATCTGTGATAAGTGTGGTGTAGAAGTTACTGCTTCTCGTGTACGTCGTGAGCGTATGGGTCACATTACTTTGGCTTCGCCTGTTGTACACGTTTGGTTTTTTAAAGGTATTCCTTCTAAACTAGCCTCATTGCTAAATCTCTCTCCTAGAAGCTTAGAATCTGTAATTTATTTTTCATCTTTTATAGTTACAGCTATGGATGGTGCAAAAAAAGCGGAAGCTATTTCATTAATAGAAGAAGATCTTCAAAAAGAACTAACTATAATTGACAAACGTGCCCAAGAAAAAGCTGACTCTTTGCAAAAAGAATTTGATGCTTCTAAAAAAGAACTCTCCGGATTTGCATTAGAAGAAGCTCAACATAAATTACGTCAAACTGTTCAACGCGAACTGGATACTGCTGAAAAAACAAAACAAGAATCTGAAAAGACATATAGAATAATGCAAAAAAAGATTGAAAGTATCGACATATTTACAGTCTTATCTGATGTTGAGTATTCAAGACTTTCCTTTTATTTAGATGAATTTGCTACAGTAGAAATTGGTGCATCAGCAATTGAAGGTATTTTAGATGCTTTAGATTTAGATGCTTTATCTAGTGAACTTAAAAACGAATTAGAAGGATCTAAGGGTCAAAAGGCTGTTAAGATTTCCAAGAGATTAAAGGTAGTTGAAGGTTTTAGACGCGCTTCTATTGATCCTAAAAACATGATTTTACATGTAGTTCCTGTAATACCCCCAGATCTGCGTCCTATGGTTATGTTAGATGGTGGCCGTTTTGCTACATCTGACTTAAATGACCTTTATAGAAGAGTCATAAATAGAAACAACCGTTTAAAAAGATTATTAGACTTAGGTGCTCCTGAAATAATAGTAAGAAACGAAAAAAGAATGTTACAAGAAGCGGTGGATGCTTTATTTGATAGTTCTAAGCAACGTCAAACAAATCGTAATCCACGAGGTAAAAAGCAACTTCGTTCTTTAGCCGACATGTTAAAGGGTAAGCAAGGACGTTTCCGTCAAAACTTACTTGGTAAGCGTGTAGATTACTCTGGTCGTTCTGTTATTGTTAATGGTCCTAAGTTAAAACTTAATGAGTGTGGCTTACCTAAAGAAATGGCATTAGAGTTATTTAAGCCTTTTATTTTGCGTGAATTATTAGCTCGTGGTTTTGCGCCTAATGTAAAGAGTGCCAAATTTGTATTAGAAGCCCGCGGTCCTGAAGTATGGGACATTTTAGAAGAACTAGTACAAGACCACCCTGTTTTATTAAACCGTGCACCTACATTATGGCGTTTAGGTATTCAAGCATTTTATCCAAAATTAATAGAAGGTAATGCTGTACAAATCCACCTTTGTGTATGTTCAGGATTTAACGCTGACTTTGACGGAGACCAAATGGCTGTACATTTACCACTATCTCAAAATGCTATTAAAGAAGCCAAAGAATTAATGATCTCAACCGAGAACTTATTGCAACCATCGGATGGTTCTCCAAAATCAGTACCTGCCAGAATTATTTTATTTGGGTTATATTTTATGACCAAAATAGATGAGAACTTGGATTTATACCCATCTGTATTTGCTGATTATACTGAGGTTATGTTTGCACTTGATTCAAGTAAAACTATAACACTGCAACAACGTATTAAAGTTCGTTATAAAGGTGAAATATTAGAAACAACACCGGGACGTCTTATTTTAAACTCTTATATGCCCGAGAGTTTTGACTACATTAACGAAGCTGTTGATAAAAACAAAGTAAGTGCCCTATTAGAACAAGCCTTTGCAACAGAAGATAAAATCGTGATCATCGAACTTATAGACACCCTCAAAGATCTAGGTTTAGAGTATGGTACTATGTCCGGTCACTCTGTGTCTCTAGCAGATGTAGAGGTTTCTTCCGGAAGAGAAGCTCTTATTGAAAAAGGTAAAGAGGAAGTAGCACAAGTTGATAAAAACTTTAAACGTGGTCTCATTACTCCTGTAGAAGCTTCCCGATTAACACAAGGCGTTTGGTCTAGAGTAACCTCCGACGTAGATGATCTGTTATGGGAAAATCTTCCAAAAGCAAATCCTATTAAAGTGTTAATGAGCTCTAAAGCAACTCGTGCTTCTCGTGATCAGCTTAACCAAATTGGTGGTGTTAGAGGTTTAATTAGTGATCCTACTGGTAAGATTGTAGAACTTCCTATTTTAGGTAACTATAAAAACGGTCTTACAGGTTTAGAATATTTCGTAAGCTCTCGTGGTGCTCGTAAAGGTTTAGTAGACAAAGGTCTTAAGACTGCAGATGCAGGTTATTTAACACGTAGACTTGTTGATGTTAGCCAAGACGTGATTATTCGTGCAGAAGATTGCGGTATAAAAGAAGGTATGACTATTAAAGTTGGTGAAAAGACTTTACTTACACCATTTAGTCAACGCTATGTTGGTAGATATCTTGCTAAAGCTGTGAAAGTAGACGGTAAAACGATTGCAGATACTAAAGAGCTATTAACTAAGCAAACATTACAAGAAATAGAAGCTGCAGGTGTGGATTTTATAGAAATAAGAACCCCTGTTAAGTGTGCTACCCATAGAGGTTTATGTGCAAAATGTTACGGTATTGATTTAATGACCCAACGTTTAGTTAAAGTAGGTGCTGCAGTAGGAATTGCTGCTGCACAATCAATTGGTGAACCTGGAACTCAGTTAACAATGCGAACATTCCACAGTGGTGGTATTGCTAAAAAAGATATAACACAAGGTTTACCTCGTATAGAAGAAATAGTGGAAGCACGATTACCTAAAAACCTCGCTATTATGAGCGAAATAACAGGTACTGTTCATATTTCTATTGTAGGTGATGAGCGTAAAGTAACTGTAGTATCTGCTAATAAGTCTAAAACAGAACGTACAGCTGTAGAATATAGTATAGATCCTTTGGCTGAACTTGTAGTTGAAGACGGCCAATTAATCGCAAAAGGTGAAAAAATCACTACTGGACACCTAGATTTAACTGAACTGTTAACTCAAGTAGGTCTTGAAGCGACACAAAAATACATAATAGATGAAGTCCAAAGTGTGTATGCTTCTCAAGGTGTATCGATTGATGACAAACATATTGAGGTTATTGCTGCACAGATGTTTAATAACGTAAAAGTACTAGATCCTGGTGATACTACACTTCTAGCAGGGGAGACAGTTACCCTTCCTACCTTAAATGAGTTAAATGCTGAAGTGGATGCTTTAGATGGTAAACCTGCGCGCTTTAAACGCGTACTACTTGGAATTACAAAAGCCTCCTTACAAACTGATAGCTTTTTGTCAGCTGCTTCGTTTATACAAACAAGCAATGTGTTGACCGATGCTGCAGCTTCTGGTAAAGTCGATACGTTAAGCGGACTAAAGGAAAACGTTATTCTGGGGCGGTTAATACCAACTGGAACACGTGCTAAATTACAAGAGTCTGTTGAAGAATAATTATATGCCAACTATTAATCAATTATTACGAAAAGGTAGAAAAAACAAGGACAAAAAAGCAAGTACTCCTGCGCTTTCGTTTCTTTACTCTACGCTAGAGAGACGTCCAAAATCTTTTGAGTCTCCTTTTAAGCGTGGGGTCTGTTTGCAGGTTAAAACAATGACACCTAAAAAGCCTAACTCAGCGTTACGTAAAGTTGCGAGAGTTAGATTGTCTAACGGTAAAGAAGTTACTGCCTACATTCCTGGAGAAGGCCATTCACTACAAGAGCACTCTGTAGTTCTTGTACGTGGGGGTCGTGTTAAGGACTTAGCAGGTGTTAAGTATACTTGTGTACGTGGTAAATATGACTTACAAGGTGTTAAGAATAGAAAGCGTTCCAGATCTTTATACGGAACCAGAAAGGCTAAAGCATAATGAGAGCAAAAAGAGCTAAAAAAAGAGTAATAAATCCGGATCCAATTTACAAATCTAGAGTAATGACTCGTTTTATAAACGTTGTAATGCTCGATGGTAAAAAAGCTACCGCTGAAAAATTAGTCCATACTGCAGTTGCCAAACTAAGTGAAGACAAAAAAGAAGCTGTAGAAATATTTGAAGCGGCTATTAGGAATGTTATGCCAAAACAAGAAGTACGTTCACGTAGAGTTGGTGGTGCTACCTATCAAGTACCTATGCCCGTAAAACACGAACGTGCAGAAGCTTTAGCTTTACGTTGGATAGTATCCTCTGCAAGAAATAAAGCTGGAAAATCCATGGATAAATGCTTATATGAAGAGTTACGTGATGCTAATGATGGTATTGGTGCCTCTATTAAAAAACGAGATGAAACACACAAAATGGCTGATTCAAATAAAGCCTTTGCGCATTTTAGAATTTGATTTTCAAATAAAGTTGATATAAAAAATTAAGGAAATATATGTCAAAAACTGCTACAAAAGAATATCCTCTAGATAAGATTAGAAACATTGGTATTATTGCCCATGTTGATGCTGGTAAAACTACTACCACTGAACGCGTACTATTTTATACAGGTAGATCTCATAAGATTGGGGAAGTTCATGAAGGAGCTGCGCAAATGGACTGGATGGAGCAAGAACAGGAAAGAGGGATTACTATAACATCTGCTGCTACAACATGCTTTTGGCAGGATCATCGTATCAACATTATAGACACTCCTGGACACGTAGATTTTACAGCGGAAGTTGAACGCTCGCTAAGAGTTTTGGATGGTGGAGTTGTGTTATTAGATGGCTCACAAGGTGTAGAACCCCAAACAGAAACAGTATGGCGTCAAGCAGAAAAATATCATGTTCCATTACTTTGCTTTGTAAATAAGCTTGATAAAATAGGTGGAGACTTTTATATGACTATCGATTCTATAAAAGAAAGACTTACAGATAAAGCTATTCCTGTTCAATTACCTATTGGAAGAGAAAACGAATTCAAAAATATTATCGATCTTTTAACAATGAAAGCATATGAATTTCAAGGCACAAACGGTGTAGAGGTCGTAGAGGTTTCTGTGCCTGAAGACATGCTCGAAAAAGCATCTGAATATCGCATGACCTTAGTTGAGAAGCTAGCTGAATCAGATGATACCCTTTTAGAAAAATATTTAGGTGGTACCGAACTCGCTGTTAGTGAGTTACAAGCTGCACTCCGAAAAATGACTATAAATACCGAGATCTATCCGATATATTGCGGTGCATCTCTCGCAAACGTGGGTGTTCAAAAAGTATTAGATGGTGTGATTTCATACCTTCCGTCTCCTAAAGATGTACCTCCTGTACGTGCCACCAATTCTAAATCAAATGAGGAAGCAACTATTATTGCAGATGATGACTCGGATTTTGTAGGTTTGGCTTTTAAAATCCAATCAGATCCTTTTGTAGGTAGACTTACCTACTTCCGTGTATATTCTGGAACATTACAATCAGGTTCTTATATTTATAATTCCACACAAGAAAAGAAAGAGCGTGTTGGACGTATTTTATTAATGCATGCTAACCACAGAGAAGAAGTGAAAGAAGTTAGAGCTGGTGAGATTGCTGCTGCTATTGGCTTAGAAGCCATTACTGGTGATACCTTAACAAATGATACTAATCCAGTGGTGCTAGAATCCATTAGCTTTGCAGAGCCTGTTATAGGTAAAGTAATTGAACCTAAAACTAAAAATGACCGTGATAAGTTAGGTATGGCTTTAAAACGTCTTACAGAAGAAGATCCTACATTACAGTTAAATAGTAATCCTGAAACAGGTGAAACATTAATATACGGCATGGGAGAATTACATTTAGAAGTTATAGTGGATCGTTTAAAAAGAGAATTCAAAGTTGAAGTAAATACTGGTAGACCTCAGGTTGCATATAGAGAAACTATTAGAAAATCCGTTGATAAGGAAGGTAAGTATATTAGACAATCTGGTGGACGTGGTCAATATGGGCATGTTGTTATTACCATGGAACCCAAAGCCCCTGGTGAAGGTTCTGAATTTGAAGATAAAATAGTAGGCGGTTCTATTCCACGTGAATATATACCTGCTGTAGAAAAAGGAATCAAAGAAGCTTCCCAAAGCGGTATAATTGCAGGCTATCCGGTTGTAGACTACAAAGTTACTCTAACAGATGGGTCATTTCATGAAGTAGACTCTTCAGAAATTGCATTTAAACTTGCAGCTTCCGAGGCTTTTAAGGGTGCTCAACGTAGTGCTGACCCTTACTTATTAGAACCTATAATGTCTGTGGAGGTTGTAACTCCTGAAGAATTTATGGGTGATGTTATTGGTAATCTCTCAAGTAAACGTGGTCAAATAGAAGGCAACGAATCCCGTGGTAAAGCTGTTGCCATAGATGCTAAAGTACCTTTAGCAGAAATGTTTGGTTACGCAACTGAACTAAGAGGGCTTACACAAGGTCGTGCAAATTTTACAATGGAACCATCACATTATGCGGAAGTTCCAGCAAATATTGCACAAGAGATAGCACGTAAAAACGCTTGATTTTGTTGCAATAATCTGTTTAACTGTAAATCGCACGGTACAGGTATATTTACCTGTGAGTTGGATGAAATGTGTTATCACATTTTTACTTTGCTTAAATGATAGTTAATTAATTTTAAAAGAAAGGTTGACATGGCAGTATTTGAAAGAACAAAACCACATGTTAACGTAGGTACTATTGGTCACGTCGACCACGGTAAAACTACACTTACAGCAGCTATAACTAAAGTGCTTGCTGATCATGGTCTCGCACAAGCGACCGCATTCGAAAATATCGACAAGGCTCCAGAAGAAAGAGCTCGCGGTATTACAATTAATATTACTCACGTAGAGTATGAAACAACTAAGCGTCACTATGCACACATTGATGCACCAGGACACGCTGATTATATTAAAAACATGATCACAGGTGCCGCTCAAATGGATGGTGCTATTTTAGTTGTATCAGCTCCAGATGGTCCAATGCCTCAAACTCGTGAACACATATTATTAGCTAAACAAGTAAACGTTCCTGCTGTTGTTGTATTTTTAAATAAATGCGACATGGTAGAGGATGAAGAACTTTTAGAGCTAGTAGAACTTGAAGTACGTGAACTCTTAACCAAATATGGTTTCGATGGTGAAAACACTCCTATTGTACGTGGATCTGCACTTAAAGCTTTAGAAGGTGACGCCGCATATGCAGAAAAGATTATGGAACTAATGAGCACTGTAGACGAACATGTCCCAGACCCTGTACGTGATTTGGATAAGCCATTTTTAATGCCTATCGAAGACGTATTTTCTATTAAAGGTAGAGGTACTGTTGCAACTGGTAGAATTGAAAGAGGTAAAGTTGTAGTAGGTGAAGAAGTGGAAGCAATTGGTATACGTGATACTCAAAAAACAATAGTAACAGGTGTTGAAATGTTTAAAAAGCAGCTTAATGAAGGTCAAGCAGGTGATAACGTAGGTATTTTATTAAGAGGTCTTGGTAGAGAAGATATTGAAAGAGGTCAAGTTTTAGCAGCTCCAGGCTCTGTAGCTCCAAAAACCTCATTCGAAGCAGAAGTTTACATTCTTTCTAAAGAAGAAGGTGGACGTCACAAACCATTCTTTAGTGGTTATCGCCCACAATTCTACTTAAGAACTACCGATGTAACTGGTGAAATTACACTTGCTGAAGGCACAGAAATGGTCCTTCCAGGTGATAACGTTACAATTAGTGTTAAATTGATTACCCCAGTAGCAATAGAAGAAGGTCTTAGATTCGCTATTCGTGAGGGTGGTCAAACTGTAGGAGCAGGAGTAGTTACTAAAGTTAACTAACAATAGTATTTAGCATGACAACTTCAAGCAATAGTTCAAGAATTAGAATAAAGCTTAAAGGCTACGATAGTCGTGTTATCGATCTTAGCTCCTCTAAGATCATAGAAACTGCAGTGAGAACAGGTGCCCAAGTAGTGGGCCCTGTTCCACTACCTACTAAAACAGAACGTTATACTGTTATAAGAGGTCCGCATATCGACAAGAGATCACGTGAAACTTTTGAATTGAGAACACACAAAAGATTAATTGATATCCAAAATCCTACAGGTGCTACGATAGAAAGTCTATCTAGCTTGAATCTTCCTTCTGGTGTTGGTATATCTATTAAAATGTAAGAAAACATTAATCTGTCCAAAAGTGTTTAAATATATTAAAAATATTGTTAAAATAGCTATCGTTTCCGTTTAGGAAACATGCATAGATTAGGTTTTACAAATGCGCCTAAGGCGCATTTTTTAAAGACAAAATGGAACAAGTAAAAGTAATAGGAAAAAAACTAAATATGACACAGATTTTTGATGCCTCAGGTAAGGTATGTCCTGTTACTCTTATTTCTGTTGAAAACAACATAAAATCTGAACAAGTTGGTTCAATTGTTACATTAGTTGGTACATCTAAAGGTAAAGGTTTTACAGGTGTTATGAAAAAATGGAATTTTTCTGGACAACAGGCTACACGTGGTCAATCTGATAAGCCTCGTGCTGCGGGTTCTATTGGTGCCCAAACCCCAAGTAAAGTTTTTAAAGGTAAAAAGATGGCTGGTAGACATGGTAATTATAAAATCACTCTTAATAATGTTGTAATTATGGGCGTGGATTCAAATATAATAATGGTTTCTGGTCCTGTACCTGGTGCACGTAATTCCAAAGTAGAAATTATATATTCAAAGGAGTCTCATGAAGCTTAAAGTTTTAGACATAAACGCAAAAGAAATATCCGACATCGAGATCTCAGACTCTATAATTAAATTAGTTCCTAACGTTGCATTACTTAGTCAATATGTACGTGTATATCTACACAATCAACGTCAGGGAACCTCTTCTACAAAAAATAGAGCCGAAGTCTCTGGTAGTGGTAAGAAACCTTGGCGTCAAAAAGGTTCCGGTCGTGCACGTCATGGCCAAAAACGTAGCCCTATATGGCGTACTGGTGGTATTGTTCATGGTCCTCAACCAAAAAGCTGGAATTTATCTATTTCAAAAAAATTAAAGGTAAAAGCTTTACTACAAAGTCTTTCACTGCGTGCATCGGAAAACAAAATTTTGATATTAGAAAATGTTTCTATGGAAACACCAAAGACTAAAGTATTTGTTGAGTTTCTTAATAAACTTTCCTTAAATAGAAATGTACTTTTCGTTATTGATAACCGAGTTAATACCAATGTATTTAAGAGTTTAAATAATATTGCTTGTGTAAATGTTGAAGATGTCGCAAATCTAAATGCCTATAGCGTAATTTCAGCTGTTAATG
>JAGQNX010000087.1 GCA_020427865.1 candidate division WWE3 bacterium | reverse complement strand
TTGGAGTTAAAAGCTAAAGAAATAGAAGACTTAAGTATTATGTCTTCAGAATTACGCCAAATGGATGGTGTAGAAGAAGTACAGTTTTTAGAAGATGTTATAGAAAAATTTAAAACATGGGCATTTACTGCAAATGTTGTAGGATTAGGCTTGGTGTCTGTTTTAGCATTTAATGCTTATGCTGTTATTTTAATGACCATTAGAATGGTTATTTCATCTAAAAAAACTGAACTATCAATTTTAAAATTAGTTGGTGCTACTGATTCCTATGTTAAATCTCCTATGATTCAGCAAAGCATACTTTTTAGTCTTATGGGTGCCTTTGTTGCGTTTGTGTTTTTTGCGATAACCATTCTAGCTGTAAATTACAGCGGCTACTTGCCTAGTGCTGATTCTATTGTGTTACTTACGTTTTTTTCTAAAACTCGTGTAACTTTGTGGGTTTATTTAGTAGTATTGTTTGTATTACTACATTTTTCGGGATTCTTACTTGGGTATTTTGGTAGCTGGACCGCCCTTCGTCGCTATCTAAAATACTAAGTATTATGAATAAGTCCAAATTTTATACATTTCTAATTGTATCTGCTGCATTTGTAACCTACTCAGTTGTTACTGTTTTTGCACAGGAACATTCTGATCATTCACATCTCTCTGATTTAGCTAAAATTGGAGGTGAGGAGTCTACAGATGACAAGGTAGATGATTTAGAAAAAGAAATACAAAAATATGAATCCAAAATTAAAGATCTCCAAAGCCAAGCTAAAACCTTATCAAACGAGATTGCTTATGCTGATAGTCAAATAGCCTTAACTGAACTTAGGATTCAAAACACTATTGCTGAAATAGTTAAAAAAGAAAAACAAATTGAGAGGTTAGGAGGAGAAATAGATAACTTAGAAGAAAGAATAGATAAAGTAAGTAGCTCTATTGATCGACAACAAGTTGTATTAAATGAACGTCTACGTGCACGCTACAAATCTAATGAAGATTCTTCTTTTGTATTTTTATTTGGTAGCTCTACTTTTAATGGGTTATTGCAAAAAACCAAATACTTAAAGGTTATGGAAGAACAAGACAACAAACTCTTAGTACAATTAGCCAAAACTAAAGATGCCTTTAAATTACAAAAAGATTTATTTGAAGAAAAAAAGGATCAAGCCGAAGATTTGGTAGCATCTATAGAACAAGAAAAAGTTAATTTGGAGTCTCAACGTAATGCTTTAAATGATCAAAAGTCTAGTAAGGCGAGACTTTTGGATTTGACTCAAAATGATGAAAATAAATATCAAAACTTATTAGCCGAAGCCCAAAAAGAATTGAATCAAATAAGTGGTGCTGTTGAGGCATTACGTGGTACCGCACCTAGACGTGTTAAAAAAGGTGAATTTATTGGGTACCAGGGTAATACCGGTTATTCTTTTGGAGATCATTTACATTTTGGCGTATATAAATATTCCTCTTTCGACGATATCACTGCAGGTAATTGGTATTACTCAAATTATGTAGACCCTAAAAGCAAGTTAGAAGAAAAAAATGTATATTGGGATACAGGTTGTGAAAGCTCGGGTACTAGGGCTACGGGTAAGGGAAGTTGGGACTGGCCCATGAAAGATTTTGATATTACACAAGGGTTTGGGCATACTTGTTATTCTGATGCCTATTATAATGGTATGGTGCATCCTGCCTATGATATGGCGGGGCCTTATGGGTCTAAAATATACGCTGTTGAAGACGGAGACGCCTTTTTTTGTAGAAATTGCTTAGGTGGTGGCGGTAACGGAGTTTTTATATTCCATGATAAAGGATACATGACTGTTTACTGGCATATGCAGTAAATTCTAGTTTAACTAGATTTTACGATGTTGTTCATTTTTAGTTTTTTTGTATTCTCTTAACTGTGGAAAATATACAAATTACACCTTACACACATACTATTGAAGAAAACACGCCTGTAACTTTATATCTAGATTTTAAAGAAACGCCTGCGTTAAATCTTAAGCGTTATTTAGTTAGAATGCATAGTTCCTCTAATAGTAGTGAAATTTATGACTATAAAACTAATGCTTGGGTTAGTTCTTATACATGGGTAGAACTGCATAACGAGCTACCCATAAAAGTTAATTATATTTCTGAAAGCGTATCTGTTTATCTAGAAGTAAAAGACACTACAACAGGGATAACGTATTTTAGTAACTCCATTGTTTTAGTTAATTCTCCCATTACTAAGAGGATAGAAAAACTAAATGCGGGACTTAAAGGTTATGCTTTTAATGGTTCATCTGCTCCTGTAATCAAGTCTGATCCGGTTGTACTACCGAATGTTCTCCACGTTGTACCCAAGTCACTTTATTTATCTTTTGTTGGAGGCATTTTTATAGCGTTAGGCATAGTTTTTTTATATATACAGCTTAGAAATGTTAAAATTATACAATGGAAACTTCGCAAATTCGGTTATTAAAAACTTGGTTGCCCGCTATTTTGCTAATGGCACTTATATTTGTGTTTTCTTCACTACCCGGTGCTACTGTTTCTGCTAATGGTGATGTAGATTATCTGTCTCATAAATTAGTACATGTGTTTTTATATGCTGTTTTATGTTTAAGTTTATATAGAGCAACCAAAAATATTGTGTTAGCTATGGTTTTGACTATACTCTACGGTATAACTGATGAGTATCACCAAACCTTTGTACCTACACGTATGGGTAGTTACAAAGATGTAATAGCCGATACACTTGGGGCACTTATAACAGGTATATTATTATGGAAGTATTATCTAAAACTACCGAAACAACTAAAGAATTGGCTTGCAGAATAGCGCTAGATCTAGAAGAAAATACTGTATTAGCTTTACACGGTGATTTAGGCAGTGGTAAGACCACATTTACCCGCTATTTGGTGGATGCCTTGGGAATCAATGCACGTGTTCAAAGTCCTACATTTATATTACACAGGCACTATAGTTCCGAAGATAAAACAAAACTTATAAATACTGTTCATCATTTAGATTTATATAGATTAACTCAACCCTCCGAACTTGAAGA
>JAGQNX010000086.1 GCA_020427865.1 candidate division WWE3 bacterium | reverse complement strand
TAATAAGAATTATATTTGAGAGTATTATCAATAGCAGTAAAGTAAGAATAATCAAATGCCCACTGTCCCATTAATCTAAATACATCAAACAAAGATGTAGTGGGCACTAGTCCTACAAGGGGATTATGTTGATTACCTCTAAAACCTATTAAATATATAAATCCTATAACTTGCCACAAATTTATAAACAAAAAACAAACAAGTATACAAATATAATGCAACACATTGGTTAAAAACATGCGTATTCCTGCACGTAAGCTAAAGAGTGTATATAAAAAGGGCAAACCCAAAAGAGCAGAAGCAGCGGGAGGGTTAATCCAGGCGGAAACACTTAAACCTAACCATAAGGTAATACTTGCTAAAAATCTTGGCTTTAAATGTAAGGGGGAATTTATAAAATGAACATAATAATTTAATATCCAAGGCAGGCTAACTATGACCACAATATTATTAGGGTTAATATAGTGAACGCTTATAATAGCAACATTAAACATATAAAAAAATGCACTAAGTAATGCGGACAGAGTAGATATTTTTTTTATTTGATCTTGGCAAAGTTTAAAAAACCCAAGTGAACCAATAAAAATTAAGAAACAAAACCATAGTCTTTGAATAACATGCAGAGGTAAGTGAACCAACTTAAGAATCCACCAAAAACCAGAATATCCAACGATTCTAAAATAATCTATAGTGGGAACCCCAGTTAATGTTGTAGGGTCCCAAGGGGAATTCTGTGATTCAACAACTGTAGAAGGATCTAAGTAATAAGGTTTTTCAGCGTCAGTTATTAATAAGTCCCCTTTAAACCATAACAAAGGTATTAGTGACCAGATAAATATAATAATGTAGGGGTAATATTTTCTAACTATTGCTTCCATTTAGAACGACTTTTAGGACCAGATAATATCCCAATTTTAAATAAAATAACTGTAAAACCATAAACCATAAAGGTAATCTCACATAAAAGTGTATGCACAAACCAAGCATAATCACGCTTCTTAATAAACCCACGTATAGAATCAATAATAAAGGGAAATACGAGAAAACAAAACACAATAAATTTAATATAACCTACTTTATTTATATTCCAGTTATATGATCTAACGCCTTGTTTAGTATAGTATAAATTGTCTGCAATTCTTCTAGACTGTTTACGAATAAATTTAACAATAGAATCTCCACAGTATATATGCACTATTGAGGTTTTGACTTTTAATATAGTAAGAGTACCTTCATGTTTAAGCTTAGATGCTAAAACATCTATATCAAATAAGTACTCAGATGTGTTTGTGTTTTTAATAAAACTAGATTTATAAATAGTGCCATTTGCACCTATTGTGGGCAATCCAGCTGCTGCATTAAATGTTACCTTTAGATAATCTTTTCTATCTTCACTAGTATGTTCTATTTTTGTCCAAGTATTAGAAAGTTTACTGTACCTGTCATAGTTACCTAAATAGTAGACTATGGGGTCATTAACACCTAACAATGCACAATATCTAGTTATAAAGCCATCACTTTTTCTATAAGTAAACCCTATAGGTTCTGCACATACAACAGCAGGTTCTTTTTGCAAACAACTTAGCATAGTACTTAACCAATTATTTGTAGGTAAAATATTGTCTGAGTCTAGTAAAGCAATATAATCTCCTATTGCATGACGTATTCCAATAGATTTACCAGCCTCACCTGTGAATAAGGGGTTACTTAAAATTGTACATTTATAATCTCTAGCAACTTGTAAAGTTTCGTCAACGGAACCCCCATCAACAACTACCACCTCAATTCTATGTTGAGGATAATTTTGCATTTTAATTGAACTTAGAAGATCTTTTAATGATGTAGCACAATTAAGAGTAGGAGTAATAATACTAATAAAAGGTGTAGCCTTCATAGATCACTAGTATCTAAAATAATCGGGCATACAATTGCAAGCAAAGTAAAAAACAGTAAAGCAGCAAATCTATCTACTAAAGAACTACTAAAAATAAAATAGCTTAGTACCATAAAAGACAAAAGCAAATAAAATAACTTAATAGAAATACTTGCTAACGGGACAAGCATACTATAAAACACAAAAATACTGCCTATAAAAGCTATAAAGTAAGAATATGCACTATTACCTATAAAGAGAGAAATGCATCCTAATAATAAAAAGTTTCCATATATTAGATTTTTATAATGCTTAAGTGTTTTTAAAAACATAAGTGTTATTTAATGATTTTGGTTATATTATCCAAATAAATCTGACGTGTCTTTATACTACTAGAAATTTTTGACTCAACCTCTAAATCTCGTTTGTTTGGAATTAAATGACTAAACAGACGTTTAGGAATATTGAGCCAATAATTTATATTAGTAAGAGAATTTGTAGTTTGTGATTCATCAAAATCAAGTAAGTGACCAAATATTTTCCACCCGCAATAAGCATAATATTTAACATCATCCACACTTCGTATTGTTTTTATTTTTCGTAAAATATAACTAGGTGTAAAAAACGAAGAATATAGTTCCTGCGTAAGAGCCAAAAGTTGTTCATTTGAAAATGGAATTTTCATTACAGGTCCCCTCATATCAAAGGCCTCGTAATCTAATGGATCACAAACAAGCCAGTTGTTTTCTACACATTGTTTATATAAAGGGGTGCCGGGATAAGGAATCACTATAGTAGCTTGATGAGTGTCTACATAGCCTTTTTTAAATAAGTGCTTGGTTAAAGCTATAGTTTCCTTAGCATCTTCATATGACTCCCAAGGGTATCCAAGCATTATGGTTAAATGAGGTTCTAGTCCAGCTTTTTTTGCCATACGAACTCCAGATTCTATTTCGTGTACCATCATACCTTTATCTAGTTTATCTAAGGTTATTTGATTAGCAGATTCCATTCCAAACAAAATAAATCTAAAGTTAGCTTGTGCCATAAGGTCATAATATTCTTGGTTAAGTGCATTGAGTCTCATGTTGCATCCAAGTACCACTTTTTTGCTATACCCAGAATCAATTAACAGATTACATAATTTTTTTAAAGGTGGTCCTATAAATAAGGTGCCGGCATCGTCAAAAATTTCTTTAACACCATAGTTATCTACAAGATGCTTAATTTCTGCAAAATAACGTTCGGGTGAAAAACGTCTATAACTACCAATAGGATTAATAGTATGATCCCATACGCAAAAGGTACATCTGTTGTACCAACAATCTCTACCCGAATACATATAAGTAGCCGGAGTGTATTTATAGTTACCGTTTGCATAAGCGTAAAGTTTCCATTGAGTTAGATCTCGATCAACAAATGGTAAAGAATCTAAATCATGTGTAAGCTTTAACGGTCCCGATACCCAAAACTCTTTTTTAACTCCTGTAATACTATTATCAATGTATTTGGCTAGTTTAGGCACTTGTACATTGGTGTCCGATACTCTACCCCATATTCCACCAACAAGAGGCGTACCTAGTGTTAAAGTATCAGCTAAATCAGATAATGCAAAATCATAGTCACCCCCTGTAATAATATAATCTACATTACAATTTTCTAAGCTTTCTTGAGGTTTATAAGTAACATGATCCCCTACCAAAACAATTTTGCAGTTAGGCAATGAGGCTTTTATATCGTTGATTATCTTCCAATGGGCTTTTATTACTGGAGCTTTTGTTTCTAACATAAAAAGATCCGGTTTGAAATTAGCTAAGCTTTCTAACCACAATTTGTAACTCATCTCAGCAGCAATACCATCAAACCAACCTACCTTGTAACCACGCTCTTGTGCAAGTGAAGCAGCATAAGCTGGAACCATAGGATATATATAGGTCTTTGCATTAAAATATTGGAATTGCCTATTCTGTGAGAGTAGAGGCACACCTTTAGATGTTTCTATAGGAGGATATCCGATCGCAATTTTAAATGGAGTATCTTTACGACGAGACCTTTTTACTTTGTTAACAACCTTACTCTTGGGCATAGCACAATTATAACACTAGCCTACATTTGTGTTGGTGCTGGAATTCCAAGTAAACGCAAGCCATTAGCCATAACAATCTTTACAGCAGCCGTTAACATTACACGTGTTAATTTTTGAGGATTGGGGGCATCAAGTATACGATTAGCGTTATAAAAACTATTGTAACTTTGGGCAAGCTCATATAGGTAAGTACATATAGTATTAGGTGTCAAATCAGTACCTGCAGTATACACAACATTCTCAAATTTAGATAAATTTCTTAGTACAGATAACTCAGCCTCGTTTAAATCAGCTAATTGTACTTTAGAAAAATCTTGAGACTCATTTTCTAAAATACTACAGCAACGGGCATGTGTATATTGTAAGTAAGGTCCTGTGTTTCCACTTAAAGCAAGCGTAGCTTCTTGATCATAAGAAATATTTTGCCCAATATTAATCTTTAATACCGAATACTTAATAGATGCAACTGCAACCTGATCTGCTACCAAAAGCTGTTGATCCGAAGACAGACTACTTGAACTACCTTCTTCCTGCATTTTGGCAAGTGCGGTGTTTTTAGCCATATTTAAAAGCTCATCTCCACCAACCACATCACCTGTACGAGAACTCATTTTTCTATCTTTAAAACGCATCATGCCATGTCCAAGATGAAAGCATTTAGGGGCAAGCTCAGGAGCAACTTTAGTCATAGCACAATTTATTACCTTAAAGTACTCATTAATTTCGTTACCTGTTACTACATATGATTTATCATAAGCAAACTTTGAATATTTAAGTTTTGCTAGCCCTAAATCCTTAGACTCATATGTTGGCAGACCATAAGAATTTACAAACACACGCGAGTGTAAATCATAATCTTCACCTTTAAAAATAATGGCACCATTTTCTCCTACATCAAAAATGCCGTCTGCCAAACCCTTTTTAACTATTTCCAACCCATATTCACCTAATAAACTTTCAAAAAAGTAGTAGTCAAATTTTGTACCTAGCCTTTTATATAAAGTTTCAAAATAATCTAAGCTTAGTTGTCTTCCTTTTGTATAAAGTTTATATACGTCATCTAACTTATATTTAGAAGTAAAGGAATCTAAATTTAATATTTGCGGGTAATTTATTAAAGGTGTCCAGCCTTCAGTTTCCATCAGTAGTTTTTGTGCAGACACATAAGCTAGGATATTAAGCTCTTTTTGTGCATCTAAAACTTCTTCAAAACTAAGATTCTCGGTACCATTTTTTGAAGCATTTGAAGCATAGGAATAGCTTTGTCCAAAAAAATCTATTACATCATCTAGATTCCACGAGTCTAACGCTTCTAAAGTTATATTTTTAATTCTAAGTTGCTCAAAGATCCCCCATAAAGATTTAGCCACATGCAAACCTACATCACCTTGATAATTCGCACGCTTAACGTTAGCTCCATTAGCTTCTAATATGCATGCTAAACTCTCACCTATACAATTAGTCATTAGGTGTCCAATATGAAACACCTTAAAGGGGTTAGGATCGGTATATTCTATTATTATTTTTTGTCCTAAAAACTGGGAATTGTAGCCAAAGGTATTGTTTTGCTCAACAATACTTTGCAATACTGTAGTATAAAAACCGTCACTATACTTAAAATTTATAAATCCTGGGGCTATACATGTGATTTCTGATAATTCCACAAATGCAAGCTGTTCTAGTGCATCTTTTATTTCGTTGGCTATTTCCATAGGGGCACGTTTTAAGCTTTTTGCCAATGATAAAGGGGCAGTACATGCTAAGTCTCCAAATGAGGCATTTGTTGGAAATTCTAGTGCAACATCTAACTCAATATTGTATAAGTTAAATATTATATTTTTAATTTCGTTTTGTAGTTTTGTTGTAAACATATATCTCCTAAGTAAATATTAACCTACTTAGGGACGAGTAAAAAGACCCGCGGTACCACCCTAGTTCCGAAATGAATCAGCACTTGTTTTATGTGTTCCTAGTAGCCTACTTGCATAATGCTTTCTTCGGCTAAACCTCATGAGTGCGTTCCATTATGTCTTTATGCTAGCTTCCACCAATCTAGCTCTCTATAAAAAAGATAAATAATGTACTAATCTCAATCACAGGTTAGAACTACAAGATTCTATGCTAGTTTTTAAAGTATTGCAACATATCTAAGATTGAAGTGGCCACAAAACATTACCCTTTAGATCTTCAACTATAATTGCAGTAGTCGGACAGGACATAGCAGCTTCCACTATGCTTTTAACATCATCCCAGTCACCGGTTAAAACATATGCAATACCATCAGAATCTAAATCAAAGGTTTCTGGTGCTTTTATAAGGCAAGTAGCAGCAGAGATACACAAATCATTTATTATTTTTATTTTTACAGGGGTTTTGGGGTTTGTTGTAAAGCTGTTCTGACCGTTAAGCATTTTTAATTTATAACACAAAAATTATCCACCAATATAGTCACCATTTAAACCAATTGTTCTAAGTCTTAATTTAGGTGCAGATATAAGACCCAAAGCAATATAAAGACCATATACCATGTTTGTTAAAAAAATACCAAAAGGCACTAAAAATGCAACGAGAAGGCTTTTTGTATGTAAGTAGGCACGAGTTGACTCATAAACTAAACCACCTAAGTACAGCAGCACTACCCCTACATATACAAACCATAAATAAGAAATAAAGTAAGCTAAAACAGGACCACCTAATAAACCTAAAATAAAAAGTGTAGGTATAAAATATTGAAGCCTAAGAGAGGTTTGTGGAAAGTTTACAGCAAAGTGTCCCCGTGTAAGTGCATATCTAGAGATTTGTTTTAAATGCGGTAATATTTGAGGTCTACGATGATGGTAGACAAAGGGTGCAGGATCATATACAAAAGGCCGCTTATAAAATTCAACTAAATCCAAACACAAGATAGTATCTTCACCAGGCCAAAATTCCGTACTTAGACCATTAATGTGATCCATAGCACTTTTTCTAAAAAAGAAGTTAAACGAAGGATAATCATCAACATATCTTCGTTTACTTTTTAAGTGTCTAAATTTTGTTCCACCACTTGTTAAAACAGAAGCTAAAACGAAACCAGAAGCCCGTTCAAACAGTCCCACATTTGTTGGAGTTATACCAGGACCTCCAAGTGCGTAAATATAAGGATTAGCTAAAATTCTAGAAGCATGTAACAACCAATCTTGAGATGGGTAAGCATCGTCGTCTAGTAAAACTAAAATGTCTCCCGTAGATTTTTTAATACCAATATTACGTTTTTCACCTGGAGAAATACTACCTGTGCTTATAAATGTAATCCTAGAATCTGTTACGGGCACCTGTTTAAATGAATCCAGCATAACTAAAACTTCAAAATTAGTGTATGACTGTTGTTGTAAATACGTAAGAGCTTCTAGCAAGTGGGATGTCACAGATCTTGTTGGTATAAGAACACTAAAACGTAGACTATTATCTAAAAGTTCCTGACTAAGTTTAGGTTGATATAAGGGTGTTCTATGTGAAGAAATATAAGACACATCTCCCGTGTTTATATGCAGGTCTAAATCGGAGTCATATGTCCAGCTTCTAAAGGAATCATCACTATAATAATTTAAAAAACGTAATCTATAAAAAACTGCCAAAGTATCTAAAAGCATTAACCTTATTTGAGGATCAAAAAAAAGCGGAAGGTCTGCAGACCATTTGGAGTCAGAATCAAAGCCTAAATGTAACTCAACTGGGGCTTCATAGATTTTGCAGTAACCTAATGAATAAGCTACTGCCAAAAGTTCTATGTCTATAGCGTATTCTTTTACTAAAAGCCTAGGAAGAACATCTTCCAGTACAGCTCTCTTAAAAACTTTTAATCCTGTTTGAGTGTCTGACACCTCTAAGCCAAATAACAGCTTTACAATAAAATAATACCCCCAACTATACAACCTACGCATAGGAGGCATATATGTTTTAGATGCAGGATGTCTCTTGCTTGCAACAACAATATCAGCATCATACCACTGCAAATGCTCGACCAATATGGAAATCCCATTGGGATTTATATCCATACCAGCATCAATAAATAGGATAAGATCGCCATTAGCTCTAGCCATTCCATATCTAAGTGCATAGCCTTTACCGTGATTTTCTTTATATGAATAAAACTTGATGTGATGTGACAACTCTGGGTTATCTTTTAAATATGTCGTGAATATCTCATAGGTATTATCTAACCTGCCATCCTCGATTACTATAATTTCGAATTTGTAACGAGTTTTTTTCAGGGTTTTGTAGATGCTAGTCACATCTGTAGCTATTGTACCTTGTTTCTTATAGGCCGGTATAATTACAGACAATAGCATTATGCCTATAATACACTATATCTAGGGCACTCTTCTATAGATGTTATAAAGTGCTACACCTTGCGTGTAAGATGTAGTTACATACTCTAGTCTAAACCGGGTTTCTTCAGCAGAATAATCATCCCAAACAGGATATACAAATAAATTAGTTTTTCGAGCTTGAGGGCCCAAATCTTCTATTATAGCCCACCCTCCAATGTCTTTTACAAGGGGCCAGATTTGTGTGTAATATTTCTCAGGAAAACCCACGCTAAACTTATTGGTAAGATCTTTGGAGTTCTCAAAAGATTCGTCCAGTGTAAACTCTAAAAGATTCTGCTCTAAAGCAACCTCATCTAACTTATCCAAAAGTTCAAACTGGCCGATAAGCCACTTAGGTTCGATAATGTAAATTCCTTTAGATAAACCACCAAACATTGGGTTATAGTAAGAAAAATAATCTGGAGTTAATGACCCAATATATCCAAGCCATAAGACTAATAATATGCTAAATGTAGCATAAAGTTTTTTGTTGGCTTTCATATATGTTTCGAAACACCAAGCAAAAAAGACTGAAGAAATAACACTAAATCCCACAATGCTAGGTAACAAATAGCGATCAAGTTTCTTAGACGGAAGCGTGACTTCTAACATATACAAAATAGAAAATACAAATACATAAAACACAAAATTAGTAACCTTTGAAGGAATATGGTTATTCAAGGTTTTGCGTTTATCCCAAAGTCGACAAATACAAAGGTTGTATCTTACTAATATATAACCAACTAATCCTAACAATAGATAAGGAGAAGAGCGTAAAGCTATAACAACAAAATAAAAACTAAAACCAGGGTCTTCTACATATTTATTAAAATAAAATTGTGCATGACCTTCATCTACTCCAACAGAAA
>JAGQNX010000085.1 GCA_020427865.1 candidate division WWE3 bacterium | reverse complement strand
TGCTGTTGATGGCGAGATTGTTGTTGCACTTGTAGACAATGGGTTTGCAACACTTAAGACCTTTTACCGTGAACCAGGAAATAGAGTTAGACTACAACCAGCTAACGACAATATGGAACCTATGTATTTTGATGCAGATAACGTTAAAATTCAAGGAAAAGTCTCTGGAGTTATTCGAAGATTCGTATAACACGTGGTAGACTTTAAAGGTGAACATTGATCCTGCTTTATATCAAAAGTATTCTAAAGAAAAGGTAGATGATGCGGTTGCATACCTATCATATAAAAAAGATCCGCAACCTCTTCCTAAATCCGAAGACCCAAATTACCCAATACTGTACGTGTTTAGACATGGGCAGACAGAAGATAATAAAGCTTTAGTTTTTAGTGGATGGCGAGATTCTCCATTAAGTGATGCAGGTAAAGAACAAGCTAAAGTACTTGCAGAGAAGCTTAAAGATAAAAACATACATATGCTTATTGCATCAGATCAAATTAGAGCAGTAGAAACTATGAAAATTGCAATGTCTCTAAACAAAGCTAAAGATTTAGAAATAATTAAAGACCCTAGAATTAAAGAACGTTGTTATGGTGATTATCAAGGTAAATCTAAACTTGACTTACAACTAGAAAACCCAGAATTTTTGCATGATCTACGTAGAAGTTATGACTTTGTACCCCCTAATGGCGAGAGTGTAAAAATGACAGTCGAAAGAGTGCGTAATTTTTTAGACGAAGTGTTACCGCACATGAAGCAAAACAAAATTAATGTTGCAGTATCGTGTCATGGAAATTCAATAAGAGGAATACGACAATACTTTGAAAACCTAACAGAGGAAGAAACAGCGGAAATAGAAACACCATTGGCAAAAGACTATGCAGCTTACAACATTAAGTAGTTTGAATGTCGTCGTAGATTTCTAATAGTCTATTATATTTAACTGTACGCTCACCTCTTGCAGGAGCACCAAATTTAACAAAATCAGCATTTACAGCTAAAGCCATGTCTGCAACAAAGGTGTCCTCAGCAGTATCACCGCTACGGTGAGAAATTATGATTTTAAGATTATTCTTTTGCGCGGTTTGAATAAAAGCAAAGGTTTCTGTTAAAGTTCCAACTTGATTTAGCTTAACAATTACAGCATTACAAAGTTTTTTATCTATTGCTGTTAATAAAATCTTAGTGTTGGTTACAACTAAGTCATCACCAACTATATTAAGTTTGGAACCAAGGTTGGCATTAATAGTATTCCAAGAATCTAAATGTGTCTCATACAAAGGATCCTCTAATATTATTAATGGATGTTTAGTTGTTAAATCGCTCAGGTAGTCTATAAGTTGATTTTGAGATAATGTTAAATTTTGCTCTTTAATAGTGTAAGAGTCTCCATTAACAAAAGAATCTGCCGCAACGTCTATACCAAAATATATATCTGTACCAATTATATAATGGGAACTAAGAGCATTTTGTATGTATGCTAAGGCAGTTTGGGGATTAAAATTGCTAGGGGCAAATCCGCCCTCATCACCAACAGATGTTGCATAACCATCTGCATGGAGTTTGTCTTTTAGAATATGATAACAATGCACACCCACTTCCATACGTTCTAAAAAGCTATAAGTGTTAGAGGGAATAATCATAAATTCCTGAAAAGATAGGTTATTTTGGGCATGCTTACCTCCATTTAATATATTAAACAAAGGTATAGGAAACCTAGGGCTAAATTCCTTAAAACTTAGTATGGGATTTTCTAAAGTAGCAGGCACTTTTCCAAAATAAAGTGCATGCAAATATATATAAGCAGGGACTTCTAAACTAAGTGCACATGCATTTGCTACAGCTACAGATACAGCTAAAATGCTGTTACCACCTAAAGTAGCTTTGTTAGGTGTTTTATCAAGCTCTAACATTATTGTATCTATAGTGAGTTGGTCATATGGACTAAGCCCAACTAGAGCAGGAGCAATTTTTGATATTATATTACTCACTGCAGTATCTGTATCTAAGACTATTGCTTCTTTTGTTCCAGTAGACGCACCATCTGCCACGGCGTATCTTCCTACAACACCTGTGCTTAAAATTACTTCTGCAACTACAGTCCAATCACCCCTTGAATTAATTTCTTTATAAGCATGAACTTTAGTAATTGTTATCATTATTTTGTGTATTTCTTTTTAGAGGTTGTTTTACTGGACCTATTTTTGATTAGCCTGGCTTCAGCATCAGCAATAATATGTCGTGTTTTGTCTATTACATCTGGGCTTAAAGACACAGAAGTAATTCCCCAGTCTACTAACTTTTCAACAAGTTCGGGATATTCAGAGGGGGCCTGGCCACAAATTGAGCTAGTTATTTTATGTTTATTAGATGTTTTAACAATCTTTTCCAAACAGGATAATACAGCGGGGTCTAGTTCGGAATAAACAGATGCTACCTTTTCATTATCACGATCTACTCCAAGAACGAGCATAGTTAAATCATTAGTACCTATACTTATACCATCCAAGCCTTCTTCTATAAACTCATCTAAAAGTAGAACGTTTGAAGGTACTTCTACCATCATCCAGATTTTAAAAGTGCTACTGCGACGCAACCCAAAAGAAGCCATAAGTTTTTTTACATCACGTAATTGGTCTACAGTTCTTACAAAGGGGAGCATTACCCAAAGGTTTTTAAATCCTTCTTTATTTCTTACGCGTTTTATAGCTTCAATTTCAAGTCTAAATACCTCGGAATCAGCTAAATATCTTGAAACACCTCTAAAGCCAATCATAGGATTAAATTCTTCATCTTCGTACTTTGCTCCACCTTTAAGATTCTTGTATTCGTTAGTTCTAAAATCTGTAGTCCTATAAACTACAGGTCGTGGAGAAAAAGCGGATGTAAACTTAAGTAAACCATCAGCTAGAGCATCTATAAATGCATCTTCTTTGCCATCTTCAATAAACTTTCTGGGGTGTACACCAATATTTGCAATCATAAATTCGGCACGAAGAAGGCCAACACCATCTATATTCTTTTTAGAAAGTTCTTGAGCTAGGTCAGGCTCAGCAAGATTCATATAAACCTTGGTAGCAGTTTTTATTAAAGGTGTACTGCCAACTATAGAATTAATTTCTTCAGTTGCTTTTTTATCAATTTGAGTCTGATCGCCTTCAAATATCTTTCCAGTGGCTCCATCTACAGTTATAAGTTCTCCAGGGCTGAGTAAAGATGTAGCATTAACACAACCAACTACAGCAGGAATACCTAACTCACGACTCACGATAGCGGCGTGGGATGTTCTACCTCCTTTATCTGTAACAATTGCTACAGCACGTCGCATTGCAGGAACAAAGTCGGGATTAGTCATTTCAGCAACTAAGATGTCACCTTCTCTAACTTTATCCATTTCTGCAGGGCGTTTTATAATTTGTACTTTACCACTAGCAACCCCAGGAGAAGCACCTAAGCCCTCAAGAAGTGACTTTTTTTTTAAATCGTCGATAAGTTTTTTGATTACACCGCCTTTGTTAGACTCATTGACTACCAATGTAGTAACAGGACGTGATTGAACTATATAGAGTTTGCCAGCTTCTAAACCCCATTCTATATCTTGTGGGTGCTTATAATGAGCTTCAACTCTCAAACCAATAGTAGCCAACTTAACAATAAACTCATCTGACAGTTTTTGCTTTTCTTGATATGCGTTAGAAATGGGAGTATTACCAGCCAAAGTGTACTGCCATGTTTGCCGTGCAAATACCTTAGTGGTAATATTTTTAGAATTTTTATTATAAATATATTGATCTGGCGTAAGTTCACCAGAAACAACAGGTTGACCTAGTCCAAATGCAGCCTCAATAGAGACTTCGTTTGTATTATTTGTAACAGGGTTAACTGTAAACATAATGCCACTTACTTCAGATTGAACCATTAATTGTACAGGAACTGCTATACCAACTTTAAAGTGATCAAACTTTTTTTCTGAACGATAAAATATGGCACGTGCTCCAAATAAAGAAGCCCAGCATTTTTGTACATGTTTAACTACATCAGAATATCCTTTTATATTAAGATAACTTTCTTGCTGACCTGCAAATGAAGCATCTGGCAAGTCTTCAGCTGTAGCAGAAGACCTAATTGCCACATAACGATCATGCTCACCACATAATTTGTGGTAAGAATGTTGAATTTCTTCTATAAGCTTTGGAGGCATTTGAGCACTTAAAATAGCATTTTGTATATTAGTAGCTGCCTGCTGAAGAGCTTTAGTATTGTTAATGTCTAGTCCAGATAATTCTGTTAAGATTTTTGTACTTAAAGAAGTCTCTTTTAAAAAATCAAAATAAGCTTTAGATGTAACACAAAAAGCATTGGGCACAGGAATACCAGAGTGATACATTTCTCCAAGGTTAGCACCTTTACCGCCAACAAAGGGAATATCATTTTTATTGATATCGGATAACCATAGTATAGGGACAGTAGCTTTGTTCATAGATTAAGTATAAACAGATAAATAATTTGTGTAAACGAAGTCTTAGTTTTGTATAACAGGTGCATTTACTATAGGAGAGGTATCAATGTTTAGAGTTTCAAATAACTGGGATATGCAACTTTTTATAGTGGCTATGCTATCTTCGTTTTTTGCTTCCATTCTAATTGTTAAAAAAGGGGTTGTATTTGAAGCTCTAATCAAAAACCATCCAAGGTCACCTAAAGTACAACGTACACCATCTACCAAAGACAAATCTGTAATTTCAACTACACTCGAGATTAAATTCATAACTTGCTCCATTACATTAAATTTAACAATATCTTCACAAGGAATTTTAATCTCATGAGTTACATACATTGTTGGAAAAGCAGAAAACAAAGAGGACGTATTACATTTCTGAGAGCTTAACAGATCTAGAAACATTAACATAGCAAAAATACCGTCATCAAATCCAAAATAGTTTATATTAAAGTACATATGCCCTGAATATTCAGCCGCCATAAGTGCACCCTTTTGCATTTCTTCAAAAAAATAGGGATGTCCCGTACGAATCATTTTTGGAGTACCCTCAAAATCACTAATAATCTTTTCTAAGAAAGAACTAGATTTAACATCAAATATAACTGTTTTGTTTTCATTTAATGGTAAATAGTGTCTAGCAAGTACCGCAAGAAGCTTGTCAGTACTATACCATATGCCATTTTCATCAACTAAGCCAAATCTATCCGCATCTGTGTCAAAGGCAAAACCAATAGCGGCCTTTGCATCTACTACTTCAGTAGCTAGATTTTGCATAAATTCATCTCGTTCAGGATCGGGTGTTCCAAGTGGAAAACTAGAATCAAGGTTACAATGACGTAATGCATATGGAACTTCAAGTTTATTTAATATTTGTTCTACTATTAAACCTGATGTAGCATTACCACAATCAATGAGGACATTACCATTGTAGTTAATATTGACACGCTTAGCTACATCATCAACATATATGTCATTAAAAGATTGAATAGGAGGCAAAGACGTTACGGCTGGTAAAGGTTCAGGAAATATTTGATTTTGAGCAATTGTATAAAGCTGTTTAAGCTCATCACCATAGAGAGAAGAACCATGCTTATATATAAATCTAAAACCGTTGTATTGCTTAGGATTATGACTCGCAGTAACCATTACACAAAAATCTGTGTTTTGGGTGCACGCTATATAGCTCATAATAGGGGTTAAAGTGATACCTACATAAACCACATTTATATCATGAGACTGAAGACCTAATATAAAATAGTTTACCAAAGTAGGAGAAGACTCTCGATTATCATTACCAATATGTAAGGTTATTTTTTCTTTTTTAAGCTTACTTTTTAAGTAAATTGCAAGGGAACAACCAATAATATAAGCATGAATATCTTGAAGTTGTTCGGGGTAAATACCGCGAATATCATAAGCTCTAAATATTTCAGCGGGCAACTGAAAACGAGACATGGAACTATCCTACCATCGAAATGCCCGCGCCTTGGATATCACCAAGTAGCGTAGCAATTTTTTTAGAAAGTTCTTCGGCACCCACATTATATTTCATAATATAGTCATTAGCGCCAAGATCTAGAGCAGTACTTACGTTGTTTTCATTACCAAAGTTGGTGGTTACTACAACCTTAATTTTTTCAAGCGAAGAATCATCTCTAATTTCTTTTAGTATATCCAAACCATTTCTTCCAGGCATTACCAAATCTAAAATTACTAGATCGGGCATTTGATCTCTAATAGCATTCATTGCCTGTGCACCATTATTTACATTACTTACTTGATAACCTTGGGCTTCAAGAGCTTCTGCATATATACCATAAATATTTAAATCATCTTCTAGTACTAGTATTTTCTTCATATTTTTATGATACATAAAATAAGAAGTTCTGCCTAGAACATTTGTCTTATTGAGTTTGAAACACATATTTACTATCCTGATAAGGTGAATAGAAAAAAGTTTAGTGGTATTTTGATAATTACATGCATTGTTGTTGGAATATTTAGTATTTGGCTAAAAGGCTACGACAGCAAGATAAGTAACTTAATTAGCCCTATATCCTTAGTCGAGAAAGTTAAGACTAAAATAGAACCCATACCAAATTCGCAATATAAAGATCAAGATGTATTGGCAATAGCATTTTTGGGCATAGATCGCAGAAGCAAAGATGAAACTTCTTATAGAACAGACATAATGATCGTCGCCATAGCAAATAAGACAAACAAAAAAATCACACTTGTATCGGTTCCTAGGGATTTGTGGACACAAGGAACACGTATAAATGCATTATTTGTGCAAAATGGTTGGGAAAGTTTACAACAAGCTCTAACAGAAATCACAGGTGTTCAACCAACTAGTTATATAATGGTAGATTTTGAGGATTTAGTTTGGATAGTAGATTCAATGGGAGGCGTTCCCGTAAACGTAGAAACTACTTTTACCGACCATCAATATCCTGTGGATGCTACAAAGGAATATCAGACAGTATCTTTCAAACAAGGACCAGAGTTGTTAACAGGAGAAAGAGCTCTTATTTACTCACGTAGCCGAAAAGGTGATTTTGACAACGGTGACTGGGGAAGAATGAAACGCCAACATATAATATTGCAAGGTATGGTGAATGCTGTGGGGCAAAAAGATAGTGTTTTTTGGCCCATGGATGTTGAAAAAGCATTTAAGCTACTTTTAAAACAAGGCATCACTACCAACTTAACCTTAGATGACCTTAAATTCTTTTGGAGTTATTATCCACAACGTGAAAGCTACACGGTAGAAAGCTTGTTAGTTGATTATAACTATCTCTATACACCACCA
>JAGQNX010000084.1 GCA_020427865.1 candidate division WWE3 bacterium | reverse complement strand
CATTGGTTAGGTAAAAAGGAGTAAGACCACGGGTATATTTTTTATCATCTGGGTGGGGATATTTAGTAATAAGAACATTGTAATGTTTATCCAGATATAAGGTTTTGTCTTGTAAAATAGCATAAGGTAAAAACATTGCAGGAAGAGTATCTTCTGACTGAATAGGCAAATCATTAAACCCTAAAATGTAAGCAAAATACCAACTACTAAAAAATATGACAAGTGCTACAACAACAATATAAATTGTTTGCTTTAATAGTGTTAAATGCTTAAACCACAATAACATATACAAAGTATACGCTATTTGTTGGTATTTATGAGTATAGAATCCATTATGCGATATAGATCATTTTGTTCTGCCCAGGCATCACAACCACTAGATAAAGAATCGTAAAGGGATGTTTTACCAAGTATTTCTTTCATCTTAATATATAACTCACTTAGATCTGTAACCACAATGCCAGCATTAAAAGAATCAAGCTCAGAAGACGTTTCGGTTACAGCATCAGTTATAAAAGGTATACCAAGAGCAGCATATTCCCGTAACTTTTTGGCGTCTGTATATACAAGTTCATCAAATGTTTTATTGTACAAAGCTACAGCAGCCCAACAATGTGCAATATAGGAAAGGGCTTTTTCTGTTTCTAAAAAACCAGTGAAATGAACCAGGTGTTTTAAATCATGTACACGAATGTACTCTTTTACTTCTCTATAGTAATGTGTGTCAGCAGTTGTATTACCTATAATTGTTAGCTGTGCAGTTTCTACTTCTTTTGTTAATTTGTTAAATGCACTAAGTAAATCTAATAGTTTATACTTTGAACTAACAGACGATACTACACAAACTAATTGATTGGTAACTCGCTGAGACTTAGAAACTTTATATTTATTAAAAACCTCAACCGGAACAGCATTAGGAAGATGAAAAGCAGGTGAGGAAAGCTTTAGAGAATCTAATTGACTTAGTAACCTTTTTGTAGGCGCTGTAACAAGGCTAGCACAGTAAATAGCACTAGACAAAAAGAATAAGTGAATACGTCCTGCTAGACTTTCAGCATTAGGCGAATAATAACGTAAGTGAAAATGGACAGTTTTAACTAATCCTACTATTTTAAATAAACACATAAGCAGCACATGTGTATAGTCTTCTACCAAAACATAGACATCTCTTGGAATAAGCTTAAATTTGGCATATATCAAAATTACTAACTCTAGAATCTTATTGTATCGGCCTAGCAAAGGTACAACAGGAATGTTAACTAAGGGCGTAATTTCGGTAGATGTAACCTTTTGAAGGGATAAGATATTACCACGAGTATAATAGCAAGGATAAATAAAAAGCCAACCTTCAATGCCTTTAGACAAAAAATATCCCATATGGTGATCTAAAGGGTTAGGTGAATAAACACCATTTATAACGTCTTTTTTTATGCATAACAAAAAGTGTTTATTATCTAAGGGCATTGTTTAAATTTTAGCTTATTTTATTTGTAGAAAAAACAAGCTAAACAAACTCCATCTTACGAAGCATTTTATATGTCAGAAGTTTATTGATTTTAGGGTGCATGAGCTTTAATAGTTCAAAATCACTCAAAATGCGGTGCTTTTGCACTATTTTATGTGCAGTTAATGTACTTTTTATGTTTGTAATGTTCCAAAATACGCTTTTAATTAGTGCGTGCACCA
>JAGQNX010000083.1 GCA_020427865.1 candidate division WWE3 bacterium | reverse complement strand
ACAAAGGAATCACTATTCAAAATATGTTTCACACACTAGATCAGTTTCACAGATTTTTATTTGGAGACGATGTAGTGCTGCGTTTTAGATATAAATATTATCCGGAAGTCTCACCAGGTGCAGGTGTCGATATGCAATGTAAATTTTGCAAAGGCGAGGGTTGTAGCGTATGTAAATATAGAGGATGGATAGAAATGTTAGGTTGTGGAATGATTCATTACAACACCCTAAAAATGTGCGGAATTGACCCAGAAATTTATACAGGATTCGCTTTTGGAATGGGACTTGATAGAATTGTTATGCAGCGGTTTAAAATCGCTGATCTTAGAAAATTATACGGAGGAGGTATTGTTTATGTTTAGACAAACCACAGTTATAGTAATAGTTGCGTTAGTTGTTTTAATGGCTGGACGCATTTTAATTGGAGTATCTAACCTAGCTACACTAGGTGGAGAAGCCAAAATGTATTTTAGAGGAGACTACTTAGAAACTAAGGATAAACTGAGCTGCCATGGAGTAAATCTTTGGTATCTTTGTTTTGGAAATTTAGAAGAAGTAAATCCTAAAACAACCACAACACCTGCCAAAAAGTAAATTATGATTGTTCCAGTTGAATGGTTAAAACAATATGTAAATACGAACAAGTCTGCTAAAGAGCTTGCAACAAGTTTTACAGCATTAGGTTTAATGCTAGATAGACCTATTGCAACTGTAGACGGTCAAGAAGTATTGGACTTAGAACATAGAATGGACCGTTCCGACTGGTTGGGCATTTTGGGATGTGCAAGGGACTTGGCAGCTTTCGAAAACACACAATTGCTCTATCCACAGCTTAATACAGGAACACCAAAGGCATTGCCAGATAATGAAAAAATTAAAATAGAAGTAAAAGACTGTACGACAGACGTGCACAGATTTTATACACGAATATTTAAAAATATTACAGTTAAAGAGTCTCCAAACTGGTTAAAAACACGCCTTGCAGCATATGGAATGCCTAGTAAGAATAACATAGTGGATATAACAAACTATGTAATGATTGAGTTAGGGCAACCAATGCACGCACAAGATATTAACAAAATGCGATCTAAAGAAATTGTCTTTAGATATGCCAAACCGGACGAATCAATAGTGACACTGCTAGGCGAAAACGTAAAATTAGACCCACAAACATTTGTATTAACTCAAAGTGATGTACCCACATGTATTGGAGGAATCGTGGGAGGTAAAGAAACAGGCGTTGACTCAACTACAACTCAAATTGTGTTAGACAGTGGAACCTATAATCAAGTAAGTATACGTAAATCATCTAGAAGACTAAAAATACAAAATGAGACCGTATTAAGATATGATAAATTCTTACACCCTCAAGCAAATAAGATAGCTATAGAACGTGCAACTCAGCTAATTTTGGAGTTAGCAGGAGGGGAATGCTACGAAAATTATGATTATTATCCTACTCCGTGGGAATTAAAAGAAAAAACAATAACGCTAGCTCGTACAGAAAAAATAGCAGGATTCAAAGTAGAAATGGAATCTATAAAGCGTATTTTAAATGCAATAGGATACGAAACAGTAGATGAAACTGCAGAAAAGCTAACGGTTAAAGTCCCATATTTTAGGACAGATGTAGAAGTAGAAGACGACCTTGTTGCAGATGTCTTAAGACTTCAAAACTACGCAAATATACCTCTTAAACCTATACATGGGGCACCTCCAAAAGAAGTAACTCCAAAAGTTTTTTTTATGGAAGAAACATTGCGAAATGAGCTAGTAGCACAAGGATTACATGAACATATTACAGAACCTCTTGTAGAAATGGACGCTTCAAATAATTCTCAAATAGTACTACAAAATGCTTTAACATCAGAAAAGAGTGCCCTAAGAACTAGCATTGAAGAAACCTTAAAAACTGTTTTAGAAACATATAAAAAACATAATGTGCAAAATATTAATATCTTTGAAATTGGTAAAGAATATTTAATGTTAGAACAAGGTAGCGGATTAGATAAATTTAGAGAAGATAGAGTCTTACAAGTTTTAGTGCCTCCAAAAAGTACAGCACAACAGACCAGTGCAGAGACAAGAAAAGTTTTATATACACTTTTTAAAGATTTAGGTATTAACTCCCTAGAAGTTGTAAAAAACACAGCAGCATACGATATAAAAGTAGAAGGGGAGCGTGTAGGCGAACTAAAAACTTACGGCTTTAAATTATATACTGAAAGTTTAGTAAACAAAGCACAAACACTGGACAGAGCTAGGTATAAAGTAGCTACTGTAACATCTCAGGATTTAGCAATTCAATTTGAGCAAATACCCGAAAGTTTAGGAACAGTAATCTTGGCTTTAAACAATTTAGACAATATAAAAAGTGTGTTTGTACTGGAAGACGAAATCTATGAAAACACGATATTGTTTAAAATCGAAATTACATCTACAGAGGAAGAGTCTCTAACTACCGAAAAGATAACACAAGTCCGAAATAAGGTGCTAACAACACTAGCATCATATGGTGGCAGGTTAAAAACAGAGTAACCTTATTATAGAATTAGATACCTATTAGTTTAGTCACCAACTACTTTAAGTTTAATAGTTTTACGGCCTTCACGACCATCTTCATCTTCAGCTATTGCAGAAAATTCATGAGTACCGATTTGAGAAAATTCAAAATTAAAATTGTATCCGTAAGGGGCTGAACCATCCTCTGTAACCTTATCACCATCACGATATATTCTAACCTCATTTATGTCATTAGGACTCGAAACTTCGACATTTAATCTAAAGTCTAAAGGCACTTCATCACCATCACTTAGTCCAGTAAAGCTAACTTTTGGCTCAGTATTTTTCTTAACACTACCTTTATCATCAAACTCCAAGCCAGAAATAGCTGTAGGAGGAAAGTACGAGTCATCGTCTTTATAGTGTTCACCAACCCAAAAGTCCACATCATCTTGCCATTCGGAACGCTCTGCAGTAACTTTTATAAAGGTTTTTACGTCTGTCTCATCGGCTTTTTTACAAGAATCATTTGCAATTAAACCATCTTTTTTACAAATTTCTAAATGCTGATACCAAGGACTTGGTGCGGTAGGTTCGTTACCTTTTATAAACCACTCATCTCGTGTAGGACGATCCCTATAAGGAAGTGCCCCTGTAAGTTCATCTATGGTAATTTTATGAACACCTTCAGGAGCTACAAAATCATCACGAGGTAATTCTTTTAGGGCGAGGTATTCTTTCATAAATCTATGCCAAATAGGAGTAGCGCCCGAAACTCCAGATTCAACAAAAGGGCTCATAGCTTCGTTGTTGTTATTACCAATCCAAACGCCAGTTGCAATATCCTTAGTGTATCCAACAGCATAGTTATCACGCTTGTCGTCTGTTGTACCTGTTTTTACAGCAACATCATGCCCCGGAATATTTAATAAGCTTCCAAAACCAAACACATCAGATCTAGCACCATCATCCGACAAAATATCAGACATTATATAAGCGGCTTCAGCCGATACAGCACGTTTGCCGCCATCATCTTGCCATTTATAAATGACATTTCCATGTGCGTCTTTGACTTCTAAAATCGAAGTAGGCTTGTGATATAGACCAGCATTACCGAATGTACCAAAAGCATTAGTCATCTCTAGTAATTTAGTCTCAGCACCACCTAAAGTTACAGATAAACCTAAACGAGAACGATCTTCAAATGTAGTTAATCCAAGTCTTTGTGCAGTGTCTAGCATAGAATCAATGCCCACAATTTTTACTGCTTTCACTGCAGGAATGTTCAACGAATTTGCAAGAGATTTACGTAAAGATATAACACCTCGATAACGTCCATCATAGTTTTTTGGATTATAGTCTTCGTAGTTAGTGTCTTCACCTTTAAAGGTTGTAGGCACATCTAAAAATGGGTAAGAAGCAGGATATCCTTGCTCTAACATAGTTATGTAAGTAATAGGTTTTATAGAGGATCCAGGTTGTCTACGGGCAACGGCAACATTTAAATTAGGCTCGAATATACAACTATTTTCACCAGTAATACCACTAGTACAACCCTCGGGATAACTTTCACCAAAATAATCTTTAGATCCAACCATAGCAATTATTTGACCTGTTCGGGGATCAGTAGCAACTAAAGCACCATTACCTACGGTGTATCTGTACATTCCATCCAGCTCTTCCGACACAATTTGCTGAGCAAGATTTTGAGCTTCGATATCTAGTGTAGTTGTAACCTCTAAGCCAGCTTGTTCTACAAATTCTTCCCCAAATCTTTCAGCTAATTGTTCTTTTACAAAAAATACAAAATGAGGAGCTTCAAAAGAAGTTGCACCTCGCTTAAATTGTAGCTCTTCTTTAAGTGCAGTCTCATATTCTTCGTCACTTAAATAATGACGTTTACCGTCAGAATCTATCCAACCACGCTCGTTCATTAAATATAGGACATAATTTTTTCTTTCTAAACCTGCAGTTGGGTCAGAACTAAAATAAGAATATCTACTAGGGGATTGAGGTAACCCCGCCATATATGCTGCCTCTGCAATAGTAAGTTCGCTTGGTAATTTATCAAAATACGCTTTGGATGCAGTAAGTGCTCCGTAATTTTGACCCCCATAAGGTGTTTCATTTAAATACATTTGAATAATCTCATCTTTAGTGTAAGTAGCCTCTAGTTGTTGAGATAATATAAATTCTTTTATTTTACGTGTTATTGTACGGTCTTGGGTTAACAATGCATTTTTAACAACCTGTTGTGTAATGGTAGAACCACCTTGAAGACCCTGACCAAGGATAGTGTTTTTAACAGCGCGCAACATACCTAAGTAATCAACACCACTATGTAAATAAAAGCTGGAATCCTCTGTGGCTAAGGTTGCGTGCTTTAGTGCAGGTGCAACTTGATCTACAGTTATAAGCACACGATTCTTTTCTCCAAATACTTCATAAATAGACTTACCATTACGGTCTAAAATTTTAGAGGAAAGCTCTTGTTCTCTTATTAATAACTGATTGGGGTTTGGGAGGTCACGTGCAAAAAATACAAATATACCCATTATAAGTATAAAACCAAGTATCTCACCAATTAATACAAAGGTAGCTAAATATGTAAGAACAATAAGTTTTTTGTTTTTTTCGAAGGTTGCAGAACTAGTATCACCAGAACTTTTTCTAATAGTTCTACGAGTATAGGAAGCCCTTCTAGATTTATTTGTGCGTTTAGTATAAGCCATGTATGCTATGTCTTTAATATCACTAGCTTTACCCTTAAGATCTGCAATACCATTGCTTATTTTTGCTTTTAGCATTGCATTATTATAGCAAAACTGCACTTTAAATTAATTAACAACCCACCAATCAATGTCTAGGGAATCCTCAATAGGCTCGGCAATTTCTATGG
>JAGQNX010000082.1 GCA_020427865.1 candidate division WWE3 bacterium | reverse complement strand
ATACGTCATTACGGTATTATACGAAAACTTTTTTAAATCAGATGTAGAAAAATATATAGACGGTGATTTTGAAGGTTACTTAAGAAAAGATATAGTTGCAGCACAAATTAAAGCTGTACAAGAAGGTAAAACACCTTATCCAGAAGATTTTATTTGGGCACTAACCCCAGAAACAGCCCAAACAGATGTAGAAAAAGAATTTGTACAAATGAGCAGTGAAGAAGTAGCAAAAGAGTGGATAGCATACTTGTACGAAGGTAAAAAAGGAACAATTTTTGAAGAGAATCCCGTAGCGGATTGGGCTAATCATGGAATAGTAGACAATAGTGACTGTGTAACATCTGGCAAGGAAAAAGTTAACAGCAAAAAGTGGGAATTGCTAAAACTACAACAAGAATTTGTACACACACAACTAAAAAGATTTAAAGATACTGGTAACATAGAGGATAAAGGTGAACTCAAAATGCAAGACAGAAGCATATATTCAGAAATGTTTATTCATAAAAGTCACAAGGGTATAAGCACGCTAAATATAGGTAAGTTAATAACCTGTGACGAAAAAGCGATAAATATGTCTAAAGTTACAATCAATTCTTTGAATATACGTAATGAGTTTAAGATATTAGAGTTAAATGAACTTGGAATAATAAAAGAATAAAACCTGCCTACAACTAAATATGGGTATATTTTCTGTATTAGGACCATACTTTGCCCTTTTAGCCACACTAACCGTGGGGTTAAGTTTTGCAGGCATAATTGTTGCAGCTTATTTTAAGATAAGAAGCAGTAAAACAGGAGCATTAGGTGACGATGTACTTGCAAACACAACACTACAAAGAAGCTTACTATCCGTAGTATTAGTTTTAGCATCAATAACTGTATACCAAACTTTTTATTTTTTGCTTGATACACCTGCAGGGGAAGTTTCTTATAACACAAATTATGATCGGGACTACTTTGCAGGACAATTAGGATGTACTCTTGTGAAAGCTTCCATCAAACTTAAGGAAGACTACCGATGCACCTCTTACGAAGAGTTTACGGAGTTCGTTAAGTGTTCTGTAGAGCATGGAAATCTAATATGCGAAACAAAAGAAGAAGACGATGAGAACAACAAAGAACAAACCGACGACTCTGGGATATCACAAACCCTAATAGATATCCTTTATACACTGCGACACCCCGTACAGTATTCTAAAGAAGTTGTTACTGAATCTATTAAAGAAACACTTTTAGGTGTAGCTCAAGGAGTAATGTCAACCGTACAAACTTTTCTTCAATATTCTAGCGAAGTAGATCTAGCAGAAGATCAAACACAAGCACAAGAAACAGGTAAATATAGAAATATAGGTAAACTAATAAATGGAAACTATGTTTCGGGATTTTTATTTAATACAAATATAGATCAAACAAATAGTGCACAAGCCAACTTTTTTGCACTTGCTGCACGTATTCGAAACTTAGCAGCAGGAATAATGATACTGATTAGTATTATTGTAATCATCAAATCTAACGGGTTGTACTTTTTGCATCCAATGTATCACGACATGGCAAACGAATTTGGAATATTATTTCTCAATGCATTTGTAATGATAGGTATAGCCTCCTCGGGATTTTGGTTTATGGTTGTTCTAAAACTGCAAGAAACCATAAATGAATATGTTGGGGGCATAACGGTATATCAAGAGCTAGGAAAACTTACTCAGGGAGTATTTGAATCTTTAACAGACATTATAGACAACGCCTATAATGCAATACAAAGTGGATCAGGGGTAATAAATTTAGGATTTGTTGTGAGTATATTGCTAATAACACTAGTAGTACTATATTTAGTTGCAAATACAATAATTACAAACATAAAAAGAGAAATTGCACTATTATTTGGATTTATCTTTTTGCCTCTTTTTATAATGTTTATGGTAGACATAAGAACAAGAGCACTTGCCACAAGGTTTTTTACATTAACATTTACAGCTTTAGCAGAACAAATAGTTAGAACAATAATGATAGCAATTGGCTTAAGCTTGCTAAACGGTGATTTAAGCATAGCTAACTTTATTATATTTTTAATAATCTTAGGATCTCTGCTGTTTTCACGAAGTGCTGTTATGACCTTAATGCAGTATTTGCCTTTTGCTAGTGGTGCAAATGCAAACGCAAGAGTATAGACTTTTATTTTTGCATAGAAGCCATTTAAAAATGTATACTTGTGTAGATGCCTACCTCCAAACACACAACAAATTCGCAAATAGATAAAATTAATCTAGACACACACAAAACACACTTTTCTAAAATAGGAATACATTCAAAAACAATATTTCTAGCGCTACTTTTAGCTATCACATCTTTAAGCGTAACAGTAATAATTTATAATATAACAAATGCCCCCAACCAGCTTAGCCCTAGTTTAGAACAGGCTTTATATATTGGATTTGGGTTTTTTGTGCTTACAATATTATTTGCTTTATCACTACCTTCCTGGAAAACTACACAACAGTTTATTATTTACCCGGGAGCTATAGCCATAGGAGTATTTTTTGGAGTAATCACTCTTGGCGTACTGCAAGCATTAGCCATTGCACTGGCTACATTAACATTTATGGCACTTGAAATGCGAGTAGTACTACGAACAAAAAACATGCTTGTAAAAGTTATGCCCGCCTTAATATTTAGAACCACAGTAAATGCAATTGCATTTTCATTTGGGATTTTGGCATCTTATTCATTAATGTTAAATTCGGGACTAGATAGCGATTTTGGAGTCACTAACATTATTACGGATATAACAAGTAATCAAATAGAAAGTCTAATACAGCCACACAACATAAATCCTTTAACACCAGCACTTAACACTACAATACAAAATGTGGTTAATAAATTATTCCCAAACTCCAACATTATAGATACAAGTACTCTAGAGTCATTTAGAATTCTAGAACAACCAACCCAAACAACTATAACTAAGCAGCTTAAAGAACAGGCAAACTCAAGAATAGAACTCTTAATAGCACCTTACAAAAAATACATAGCACCATTAATTGCTGTAGCACTTTTTGGATCCATTCAATTAATAGGAATAGTGACAGGGTGGATTATATTTCTTACAATTAATCCAATTTTTGAACTTGCCAAAGGCTTTGGATTTTTACATGTTAAAAAAGAACTTATAGAAGCAGAAATCTTAACTTTTTAGGCTTAAGACTTATCAGTAACAACCGCACCTAA
>JAGQNX010000081.1 GCA_020427865.1 candidate division WWE3 bacterium | reverse complement strand
TACTTAGAGTTTAAGTTTGCTTACTACTCCCCTGTCATATATTTTATATAACGAGTAAACCATATAATCACTTTTTATAGGATTTAATAGGTTCGAAAGAAAATCTGTGTATATCACAAGGACCGTGTTTAAGAATTAACTCCTTATGTAGTGCTGTACCATAGCCTTTATGTTTATGAAATTGATAACATGCGTATTTATCTTGTTCAGATAGCTTGCTTACGAGATTATCTCTATAAACTTTAGCAATAATAGAGGCAGCTGCTACGCTCATACTTAGGTTATCCCCTCCTAATATATTTAGTTGCTGCGATTTTTTAATACCTTCAATTGCAAATTTATCTGTAAATATCATATTAATTACCTCTATTTTAGTTCTTATTTGAGCAATAACCTGCATAAAAGCCTTTTGTGTAGCTCTAGACATTCCTAGTTTATCTATTTCTGCCGGTGAAATTTCTACTATGGCATATGCTTTAGCGTTATCTATTATAAATTGTGAGAGTTCTTCTCGTTGTTTTTCTGTAAGTTTTTTACTATCTTTGATTTTGTAATAATTCTGTATATTTATATCGGCTGTTAAGTCTTCTACTTTAGGAAGTAACTGCGGTTTTTTCTTGTCCATTAGAGTTTGAGCGTTGTTTTGGGTATATAAATTTGTGAGTATATCTTGTAAAGTTAAGAGTTTTTCTTTTTTTAAGATAACACCTCCTAATACTAAGGGGCCTGCTAGGCATCCCCTACCCACTTCGTCTATACCCAAGATGTTAGAGTTACCTTTAGTCCATTCAACAATCTCGTATTGGAGTCTTTTCATGTATATATTGTAGCAGTCTCTAGAAAAGGTTTTATAATTACTCTCCTAGTTCTTGTGGTTCTTCGTCGTCTTCTATGATAAATGCTGTGGATGCTACGACGTCACTACCTGACAATCTGATTAGCTTTACGCCTAGTGTAGCTCTTCCAAGTTTTGGCACTTGTTTTTCGTCTACTCTGATTACTTGGCCTCCTTGAGAGATTATTAGTAAGTCTGCCTTTGTTTTTGCACTAGCTAGTCTTGCTGTTACTACGTTTCCTGTTTTATCTGCAACTTTGTAGGTTAAGATCCCCGATCCACCTCTGTTTTGCGTTTTGTATTCTGATATAGGTGTCTTTTTACCAAATCCTTTTTCTGTAACCACAATTAGCATTTTATCTTTGTCATCACCATTTGGTATTACATTCATCCCTATGATTTTGTCATTTGATTTTGCAAATTTTATGCCTATTACTCCTGCTGCTGCCCTACCCATAGGTCTTACTTTATTTTCATGAAATCTTATAGATTGTCCTTGTGATGTGATTAACAGTATTTCGTCATTACCTCCTGTAACTTTTGCCCACGACAGATCATCATCATCAGCTAGTTTTACTGCCATGATTCCATTTGTACGTATGTTTGCAAAATCCTTCATCGAAGTCTTTTTTATAGTTCCTTTTTCTGTACCCAAAACTATAAATTTCTTTTCGTCTTCAAGAATATCGCTGGTCAGTGGTAAAAATGCTTCCACCTTTTCATTTTGAGTAATGTTTAAAAAGTTAACCATTGCAGTTCCTTTTGCAGTTCTGCTGAATTCTGGAATATCCCAAACACGTAGTTTATATACTTTACCCTTGTTAGTAAAAAATAATGCGGTGTCGTGTGTGTTACATATTCTTATAGTATCAACCACATCTTCTTCTTTTAGTGTAGCCCCAGAAACTCCTTTGCCTCCCCTACCCTGTTTTTTATAGGTGTCTTCGTGCATTCGTTTTATGTAACCACCTTTAGAAATGGTTACTATACATTTTTCATCTGCTACCAAATCTTCATCACTTAACTCCCCTACTTTACCTTTTACTACTTTGGTACGGCGTTCGTCCCCATATTTTGATTTAGCTTCTTCTAGTTCTTCTACTATAGTCTTAATTATTAATTGTGGTGATTGTAATAAACTTTCGAAACCTTCAATAGTTGCACGTATCTCTTGTAATTCATCTACTATTTTTTGGCGTTCTAACGCAGCTAAGCGACGTAATTGCATATCTAAAATAGCTTGAGCTTGCATAATTGTAAAACCAAATTTACTCATTAAACCTTCTCTTGCTGCGTCTTGGTCTTTTGATGCACGTATTAATGCAATAATTTCGTCAATAGCATCTATTGCCTTATTTAATCCTTCTAGAATGTGTTCACGTGCTTTTGCTTTGTTTAATTTAAAAAGTGTTCTACGTACTACTATTACTTGGCGGTGTTTTACAAACTCTTCTAAAATTGTTTTTAGTCCTAATAACTTGGGCTCTCCATGTACAAGGGCTACCATGTTACCGTTAAAGGCTTGTTGTAGAGGTGTGTATTTATACAAATTATTTTCTACTTTTTTAGGAGTGGCATCTTTTTTAAGTTCTATAACTATGCGCATTCCCTTTTTGTTTGATTCGTCTCGTAAATCGGATATACCCTGTACTTTTTTAGCTTTAGCAAGGTCTGCGATTTTTGAAATTAAGGCTGATTTGTCTTGCATGTACGGTATCTCGGTTACTATCAACCGTATTTTTCCGCTCTTTGATTCTTCAACATTTACTTTGGATCTGGTTACAATTCTCCCTCTTCCCGTTGCATAAAGGCGTACAATTTCTTTTTGATCATATATTGTTGCACCTGTAGGAAAATCAGGTCCTTTTACTTCTTTTAACAAATCATCTAATGTAGCTTCCGAGCTAAAATCTGTTTTTGCTACTTTTGTTTTAATACTCCAATCATGATTTTCGAATGGTTTTAAATCTACTGTATCTGTATCTGTGGGTGCTGTGCCTAACTTATCTGCCTTTTCTATTAAAACTTTTAGACCATTAATAACTTCGGTTAAATTATGTGGTGGTATTTGGGTTGCCATACCAACAGCTATACCTTGTGCACCATTTAATAGTAAATTTGGAATAGTTGCAGGCAATACTTTAGGTTCGTAGTTTTGTAGGTCATTGAGTTCAAAATCTACGGTATCTAGTTTAATTTCACCATAAAGTTCTTCTGAAATCTTTTGGAGCCTTGCTTCTGTATAACGCATTGCTGCTGGGGGGTCGTTGTCTATAGATCCAAAGTTACCTTGACCATCTATTAAAGGATATCTAAGTGTAAAATCTTGTGCCATACGCACCATAGCATCATATACCGAGGTATCTGAATGTGGGTGGTACTTACCTAATACTTCTCCTACAACTGCTGCGGATTTTTTGTATTTAGCATTGTAATACATGCTTTGGTCTTGCATTGCATGAATGATTCTACGATGTACTGGTTTTAAGCCGTCTCTAACATCTGGAAGTGCTCTTGATACGATGACTGACATTGCATAGTCTAGGTATGCTTTTTGCATTACATCTGCAATGTTGGATGTAACTACACCTTTTACTGCACTATTGTTATTTTTTATACCGAGATTATTGTTGTCTGGGGTTGTTGATTCGTTGTTTTCATCAACTAAATTGCTTATATTGTCATCTGCCATAGCTTGGTTATATTAGCAGTTTTTGCTTATGTGGGCAAACTGTAAAACCCCTTAAATGCACTGTCTAATGCTTACAATGTATAAGATTACATGTGTTAGGGTTAACAAAAAAATTCCCGCATACTATTTGAACTAATCTTTAGGTTATAAAACTTATCCTAATACTACTTTTTCAATAGCAGGTGCTATATCCTTTTTTCTACTCATTTTAGGACCTATATTTGCAACAAATTCGTCTCCTGTAGTTGTAAAAGCTTCTTCTGCTATTTGTTTTTCGATATCGTTTGAATAAATAATATGTGAGTTTACTTTTAGTATATCGGTAACTACTATATATCCTTGTGATGCCCCATGTTGCACTTTAACGTTTTCTAGTTCTTGTGCATACACTTTGGCATTTTCAAGTATTGTTTCGGGTTCTACTGTCTCTATCTGGTTAATAAAAACCTTTTGTGTGCCAAATTCAAATACCTTAAAATCTTTTGTGGCGATTTGATTTACAGTAAGACCTGTAATGTCTGACTTTGCTTTAAATATTTCAAAAGTCAATTTTTCTAGATCTAGATCTAAATCTTTTGCAAGCTGCTCTGCAAACTCTGCGTCTGTACCTGTTGTTGTACTGGCCTTAAGACCTTGAGTATCTGATAATATTGCAGCCAAAGCTAATGCCTTAGTATCTTTAGATGCTTCTACGTTGTTTTCTTTAAACAACTGCATAACTACTGTACTTGTAGAGCCTAATGGTCTTACATCTATTCTTAAAGGTTTTGTGAAATTTATGTTTATTTTGTGATGGTCTACAATTTCTACAACATTGTCGTTGTTTATACTCTCTACCCTTTGAGCTTCTTCGTTATGGTCGACTAGTATAATTTGATCAGTATTTGTAAAGCTAACTTCTGATATGTTTT
>JAGQNX010000080.1 GCA_020427865.1 candidate division WWE3 bacterium | reverse complement strand
GTATTAAAACGTTCACCATATTTACGAACTATTTTGTAATCGTAATTAGAAGATATTCTGTTGAGGGAATTCAACATAAACAAAGTATAGCGTTATTTTTTAGCAATAGTTACAGCCAAACGCTTTCTTCCTTTGGATCTACGGCGTTTTATTACATTTCTACCACCATTTGTAAGCATACGTTGTAAAAACCCATGGGTACGTACACGACGGCGTTTTTTAGGTTGATAAGTTCTTTTTGGCATAACGTTAGAGATTGTATATAAAAAACCCGATATAGTCAATTAAAAGGAGATGGCAAGATGGGTAAAAAGCTTCCACTTTACGACTGTGGAAAACTACAGTAGATTTATACACACACCCCTGTTTAACCTTATTATGAAAATGCAAGCAATTAATCTATGGAATAAAGTACTAATAAGAGCACAGCAAGAGCTTTCAGAAGCAAACTATCAAACCATAATGCTTCAGACAGTAGTAGGTGATATGACAGACAACAAGTTAGAAATAATTTGTGCAAATACTTTTGTCAAAATGCGTTTTGAAAAATTATTTAAAGATCTTGTAATAAGCACCTTAAAAAATGAAGGGCATCAGAATGTGACATTAATAACAATAGTAGGTGATATTAAAGCAACACTTGAACAATTGCAAAACATACAACCCGAAATTAAAGAAGAGAAAACTATTACACAAACACAACATGTACCAAAGCAAAACATTGATATAACAGCATTAAAAAATACAATTGGCACAATGCCCTTTAAACACATAGATAATACTCCGCAACGCCTAAACACATTTATTGAAGATGCAACACCACAAGAAGAAAAAGAGGAAGAAAAAGAAGATGATGGAACACAAAATAACGAAGTAGTAATAGTAGATAATACACGACCAATACAGACCAATGCAGTGGAACAACTAACACACAATTATGCAGTAAGACAAAACGTGAAGCCACTTATAGCACCAAGAACAAATAACCTAAACCCAAACTATACCTTTGAAAATTTTATAATGGGAGCAAATAATCAATTAGCATTTTCAATAGCACAGGCAGTTGCAGAAAATCCAGGAATAACATACAACCCATTTTTTATATATTCAGGAGTGGGTCTTGGAAAAACACATTTAATGCAATCAATAGGACATAAAATTGCACAAAATAATCCCGAGATTAAAATAATGTATTGTACGGGAGAGTCCTTTATGAACGATTTTATTGAGGCAATAAAAAGCCAAAGGGGTGCGGGAAAATACACATCTAAAGACTTTAGAAATAAATATAGAAAGGCTGATGTGCTTTTAATCGATGACATCCAATTTATCGCAGGAAAAGAAGCAACACAGGACGAATTTTTTCACACATTCAACGCACTACAAATGGCACAAAAGCAAATTGTAATAACATCGGATAGACCTCCCCAAGAATTTACTAACATTGAGGATCGTATAAGGTCTAGGTTTGGAAGTGGAATTACAGCAGATATGCAAAAGCCAGATATAGAAACTAGAATAGCGATACTTAGAAGTAAAAGAGATCGTGATGGAGGCAATATGTCTAATGACGTAATAGATGTATTAGCAGAACATATATCATCTAATGTACGTGAGTTAGAAGGTGCCTATCTGCAAGTAATAATGTCTGCAAGATCCACGCATAGCCCAATAACAATAGAATTTGCAAAGACCGTATTGCAAGACACTTTAAAAGCCAAAAGAAAAAAACCACTTACTATAAATACGATTTTAAAAACAGTATGCACATACTTTGATGTAACAATGGGAGATGTAAAAGGCAAACGCAGGACACAAGTATTAGTAGTACCAAGGCAAATAGCAATGTATCTAATGCATTCTCTAACAGAAACACCTTTTACAAGCATAGGTGATTTTTTTGGAGGAAGAGATCATACAACAGTTATACATGGAGTACGAAAAATAGAAGAGGAAATAAACCAAAACGGGAAACTTAGAGAAGACATAATAAAGATAAAAGATCTTTTGAACGCAGAGGTGTAGGGCAAGGCCGCCACCACAAGGTTTACGGCATGTGTGGATAACATGTGGAGTAGATACACACAGGTGGGGATATCATGTGGTAGAAAAAATAAGGTTTGTGTAAAAAAAAAGCAAAGTGCAAAGTTAGGGGTAAACTTATTAAGATCTTACTAAATTTAATCCACAATTTTCTAAAAGTTACTAACACACCTTATTTACTACGGCAGTCACGTAAATTTAAAGGGGACTGTGGATTATTACTAACATAACGGGATTTATAGATATGAACAATTAAAAACGGTACTTAAAGAAGTCACAACAACGAATGCAGAAATAATACACATATCTACAGTACCTACTACTATTACTACTAATAATATAT
>JAGQNX010000008.1 GCA_020427865.1 candidate division WWE3 bacterium | reverse complement strand
TATATTAAGACTTCATTATTAGCTTTTTGGTACTTAATTCGGTACTTAACTTTTATCAATTTGCACTAATATGTACGTATTAGCTGTTTATATAAACTTTGAAAATTGCTTTATACAAAAATAAAATTATGACAAATATACTATGACAATCTTACAAATTAAAAGTATGACAATTCTACAGGCTTATAGTTTTAAGACCCAAATTTAGCACAAATAACTATAGGCCGCTTAAGAGAGAAAACTCCTCCACTCCACTACCCTACACTAGGATATCCACAGCCATTTTTTACTGCAACCACAGCAAATAATAATGTTTTAGTTTTGTGAAATTAACAAAATTACCAAAAATAACAGCACTATTAAGCTATATTGAACAACTAGCTTGCGGGTAATACTGTTTTTATAGTGACTCTCCATATACCCGTACCCTGCCATTAAAACAGCTGCTACAAATACACCCCGTAAAAAAGACTCTGTAGGCAAAAAAGCTACAGCTAGACCTGCAAAAAACATTCCTGTGGCTACTTGTAACGAATCAACTACCTGCTCAACCAAAGATATATCTATAGAGTCAGGGTCATAACGTTGTGTCCAAAACATGTATAGAACAAAGCTAAACCCAGACAAGGCAACAATAAAGTTTTGTAGCAAAGGGTTAAATTCAAGCTTAAATATGCCTGTAAAGTAAGGGATAGCAACTATAACTACTAAGATTTGAGCCCAAGTATTTGCTACTCTATATAAAGGTACTAGCTTTTGTCTTTCATGCACTACTAAAAAGATATTAGTCATCAACGATAAAATATAAGACAGCACACCAACTGCAAAAAACAAAACAAATTTTATTGGTAGGGCTAAATTAGGAAATAGATGAATAGATAGTAAAATACCAGCAATAAAATGGTAAGGCATTAATAAAATGTAGGGAATATTTTGCTTTGCTATATTAGGATATTGAACCGCTATAGAACCCAAAAGTGTAACCAAAACTACAAGTAAAGAAAGACCCATGGAAATACGTAGTACAGCTTCACTATATAGATATATAAGAGAAAATACTGCAACAGAAAATACTAAATATCTATGCTTTTTACTTAATAACGCGTTTGTAATTGTGGGCTCTTTAAAAAAATTAAGAAATCCTTGCATTATGGAACACCTCTATAACATCATCATTTTCTTCTAAAGCTTCAATTAAAACTTCTACATTGGTATAGGACTCTTCGTCTAGATCTATAAAAAAAGTGGGTTCCTCGGGAGTATCACCAAACACATAAGCAGCACTACCAGACTCACCTAATGACCCGTTATTTTTGTTAAAAATCAATCTAATTTCAGATACAGTGCGGTTTCTATTATCGGTAGCGCACTTTACTAATACGGCTACCCCATTGGGGGCGTAACCTTCATACAATACTTCGTCTATAGGAGCATCACTACCTATACCCAGTCCCCTATTTATTGCTCTTTGAATATTTTCCTTGGGTAATCTTTCTTGCCGAGCTTTTTCAAGTGCAAGACGCAGACTAGGGTTGGCGTCAGCATCTCCACCACCGTTTTTAGCAGCTAAACTAATCATTTTACTTAGCTGTGAAAAGGTCTTGCCTTTTTTGCTGTCAGTTACAGCTTTTTGTCTTTTGATTTTTGACCACTTATTATGACCTGCCACATGAACATAATAGCACAATACACAACGACTAGCTTAAATCGTACTCTTCAAAGTTTTTATTAGCATCTAAAGACTGAACGGTAGAAGCTTCGGGGTAAATTACCTTAGTAGGAGAAACTTTTGTAAAAGGTTCATCTAAAACGGTTTGTGCTGTAGGAGGTATAGCAATGTTATCTTGTCTCAACGGGGGTGTTGGAGGCATATATGCGGGTTGAGGTACCATTTCTGTAGGAACTTCAGCTACGCTAGGAGCCACTTCACGCTTTTCAGGCTCTTCGATAGATGGTATAGCAGAACTTGATAAGTAAATAGTACCACTGTTCATATTATTAGACTTACCAAGAGTTACGGCTAAATCAGCAAAACTCTTATCTAAAGAAGCATTTAAATCATCTATATGACTGGTTTGTTCAAGCTGCAAAGAAGATTGATTAGGCAACGGGTCTGACATAGGCTCTTCGATTACAAAGGCGTTACTTTCAGGCAAATCGGGGCTATAACTTTCCTTCGGAAGAGAACTTAAGGTAGGTTCTACAGGTACTAAAACTGTGTCAGCACTCTCAAAATTTAAAGAATCAGAAGATGTTGATATGTTTGAGGACACTTCAGTCAATTCAGCAGTCATAGGCACACCTACGGAATCTAGAGCAGCAAAGGGGGCGGCAGGATTCTCTTTTGGTATAAGTGCAGAAGCGTGCATCTTGGGTTGAGCTTCCATAAAGGATGCCGCAGTTGGTGAGAGCTTATAAACCCCTTTAGCAGTCAGTAGTTTCCAATCAGTATTATCTTTGGAAAGCATACCTGTAACGGTTTCTCTTGGTATTTTTTTAATTATTTTAAAGTTATTTTTGTCACCATCAGGAGTAGCTATCATTTCTAAAATGTCTCCATATATTAGTTTGGATTTTGCAGAATAATTTGCAGGCACTACAAACTTTTTATTATCTTCTGTAACTAAATGATTACCATCAAAAAAGCCTAGTTTAGAACTTCCCTGTTCTAGTTGACGTGCTGCAACATCCTCTAAATCTTCAACGACAACGCCATCAGCTTCAATAGACATACTACCCAAATCACTACTATCTGCAGAGTTCGACGAACTAGTAATATCATCTGGGTATATTTTCTGTTCACCAGCAGCTTCTTCTGATTGAGTTACAACAGTTTCTTCAACTTTCTCTACTAATGGCGTTTCGGTTACAGATCCTATATCGCCATTGTTTACAGTTAAGGTTTTAGGAGACTCTTTTTTAATCTTAGTCTTTGCAGGAGGCATTTCTAACGTAGAAAGAATTTGTTGAAGCTTAGTGGCATTACCTATAACATTACTTAAATAGTTATTGAGTCTTTTAAAATCGTCGGCAGATATTTGAATATATTGATTATTGTTATTGTCCATAAGTACATTAGTAGTATAACAAACTACTGATTGAAATCTCCTAAATTAAGCGATACAGAGCCTCCAGAAGAACTACTCTTTTTAGATTTAATCTCGTTTGCTATAGCCATTCCTTTATCAAAAGGGCGTGCAACCCATCTGGAAATAATTTCTTCAATATCTTTATAGTCCCTACCATACATGCGTCTACTATATTCTATTGCCAATTCACGGTTCTGGGCATATTTACGCGCAGGAGCTTCATCATCCTTCCAAGGCAGTAATATGCGACCAGAAAACGGAACAGAAGTCATACCATCTACCATAAGTTTAATATAAATTTGAAACCTATCTAAAGAAATTAGATCTGCAGCAGTAAAATGGGGTGTAAATTCGGTTTCTAATTCTCTACCATCACTAGCCCCAACAGAAAAACTTGCGATAGTACCAACATTACCAAATACAGCACTTAAGAGTTCAGGAGGTAGTTGTGAGGTATATTGGTGTGTTAAATATAAACCTAACTTGTACTTACGAGATTCAGATAATATAGACTCAAAACTTCCTGTAGCAAAATTTTGAAACTCGTCTACGTATAAATAAAAAGGTCTTCTGTCCGCAGGGTTAGATATTTTAGCTCTTTGTAGTGCCATAAACTGAATACGAGAAACCAATAAAGCACCTAATAAATTGGCATTATCCTCCCCTACTTTACCCTTGGATAAGTTCATTAATAATATTTTCCCACTATTCATAGCATCCCAAATATCTATAGTTGAGTTTTTTTGAACAAGAATATTTCTAATAGTGGTAGAAGCTAAAAATCTATTAACTTTATTCTGGATTGGAGCAATAGCTTCACTTATAAATTTTTGATTGCCCCGTAAGGTCTTATACTCCTTTTCCCAAAACTCACGTACAACAGGATCCTTAATTTGATGAACTATATAGTTTTGGTAATTTGGATCCGTTAATAAACGTGTTATACCAAGCATAGTGGTCCCAGGAACTTCTAATAAAGTTAAAATAGCATAATTAAGCAGGTATTCTAAACGAGGTCCCCATGAATAATCAAAATGTACCTTAATCGCAGATACAAGGGCTGACGCCATTAAATTACGTTGAGATGGATCTTCTAGTTCCAAAAGATTTATACCTACAGGACGTTCAAAATCAGAGGGGTCAATTAAAATAACATCTTTTATGCGATGATCTGGAATATAAGATAATACATCTTCAATAAGCTCACCATGAGGATCGAGTACACCAACACCAAAACCATTTTGAATATCCTGCGTAATCATGGTTTTAAACATAGATGATTTTCCAGTACCAGACTTACCGATTAAATACATGTGACGTAATCTATCATCACCGTTTTTAATACCAAACTTAACTTTCTTGTCTCTAAATAATGTGTAACCTATGTAAGTACAGTCACTAGTAGGTAGATTTGGAGGGGGTTCGGAGTTTTTGGCGTTTACCCAGTCAATATTAGGTGTTTCTACAGAAGATGTAGGCAAATGAAATATAGAAGCTAGCTCTTCTATAGATAATACAAAACCTTTTTCGACATCGTACGTTCTTGAGGTGTATTCAGTTAGGGAATGTTTTTTGTTAGCAGACGCAACAAGGGTGAAGCCATTTAAATTTGCAGTGGAAAATTGTCTTAAGGAAGCACCTACAGCCCTAATGTTGCTTTTAGCTTTGTCTGAGTCAGAAGCAGAAGCGAAAACACGCAGGTTTACTTCAAAACCCATCTTTGAAAGTTTATTTTCGATAGCTTTTAGCTCTAATTCCTGCCCTGCAGAAAGTGTAGGAAGGCTAGGACCACCACTTGAAACACCTGGCATACCAGTTAAGGGACGCCCCATTAAAGTTGGGATAAAATTTGCTAAGATAGTGGCAATCTCACGAATTATTAACCCTAAAATGCTTGTTTTCCAATCTATTTTCTTAGAGGCAGATACTCCGGTAGTAGTAGCTTTAACATAGTCATGACCTTCGGGTTGCCACACATCGGCAATAGGACGTATTACAAGTTGAAACCATATTTGTTCGTCGGCTTTTACTTGAGCTAAGGCAGAAGTAATGGCAGATAGTGGGTCTACCTCAAAATCCCGGAATGTTTTTATAGGAAATATTTGTGACTTTTGAAGTGCAATATCCGAAAGTTCATAACCAGCGGATAGATGTGCATTTGCGGTGTAGTCATCTATTTCACTTATCTGGCTAGTTGGATACTGTGCATAAATTTGGCTTTTAACAAACTCAACAATGTTCGAGGAAGCTGCTATATAGAACCTAATACCATTAACATCAGAAACTATTTCAAAGGAGATATGATCTTGAGAAGAGCTGTCTTCAACTAGTAACCCATGCAAAGAAGCAAACATATGCTCCGCAGCTAAAGGTGCGGTACGCAGCTCAGAAGCTGAATCATCTCTGGGAACACGTACTTCTAACACTACAATATTTTGCATATGTGTAGGTTCGAATACTACAACTTCACGTAGACGACGAATTACAAATATAACTGCAACACATATGAATATTATTGGTAATAAAAAATACAAAAACATAAATTTATTCTATTGTGTTGGAATTTTTACCCCGCCTTAGGCGGGGTTTGGAGAGAGACTATATGTTTATTTTACAGTGTTAAGGGCTATTGTCAAAACTAATAATTAACGTAACATCAGCTCTATCTAAAATTGGCTCAAGTATCTGGGTGCTATCTTTAATCAAACGAACATTCTCAAGAGACATATCAAAATATCGATATAAAACATACGCATAGGGATTATCATAGCTATCAATTATCAGTGTTGTTTTATCGTAATTTTCTCGTGCGTTATCTGTTGTAAGTAAATAGCCACCAGAATTTTGCACTACTCGTGACCCTTGCTTAGCTAAGCCCGAGATATTGGTAGAATTTAATATTGCTACGGAACTACCAGATACAAAATCACTGGGGTTTCTAGCATATAAAGACTGTACATAGGTATCAAAGGCAGGTTCATCAAAATCTATACCATTTGTAACATTTGTTTGGGTAGCTAAAGAACCCCGGTATAGACTCAAATAGTCTTTAAAAGACATACTTGTTAAAAATAGCTTAGAATCAATAGAATTTTCAAATGTAGAGGAACTTAAACCAACAGACCAAACACTAGATAAGGTAGATAAACCACCAGATGTAATATACATAGAATCTATTAAGTCCTTATTTGAAGTTTTATATAAAACATAATCATCGATAGGGTACCCCAGATATTGTTGAACTACTACCCTAGCATAATCAGATCCATAATCCATTTTTTTGTCAGCAACAGAATACCCAAGCTGCAAACTTTTATCTAAGCTTTCTTCTCCAATCTTTTTAGGATAATCTACTAAAGCCTTGGAATTTAAAGTCAAAACATCTATATTTCCTGTTTTTTTTTCATAAAAAACTACCTTTACGGACTTTAAAAGATATGTAGATGCATCCTGTGTATCAAATTCATCCGAAACTTCTAATAGAATAAGTGCATGCAAGTTTAGCAACTGCTTTGCATGTATAAATGTAGAATCAGAATTAGCTGAGGCAAAATCAATTGTAAAAATCTTATATGTACCAAACGAAACCAAGAATATTAATGCAAATACGCATGCAAAAATATAGTGCAGTGATGTTTTATTTATAACCTGACCACTTTTTTTACTATTTTGTTTGTATGCAGTGCTTTTTTTACCAACACGGGCAGCTTTGGGCATGTATATAATTATCCAAACTATTGCAAAATCTACAAGTGTATATTTTTTACTCGTTTAATGCAGATATACCCTCAATATTAGATATTTCTAGAAATTCCTGCGGTAAAGGCGCATCTATACTTATGGAGGTATTTGTTGCAGGATGGGTAAATACTATGTGAGATGCATGTAACATTAACCGCCCAAATACTTCCCTACTATTTTGTACTCGGTTCTTTCCAAGATACAAATTATCTCCTAAGACTGGATGTAATAATGCAGTTAAATGAACTCTAATCTGATGAGTTCTACCAGTTTTAGGTTCTGCAGTGATTAAGGAAATAATTTGGGTCCCCCATCTATAATGCTGCTTAAGTTTAAAAAATGTCTGAGAAGGTTTACCATCAACTACCACGGCGAACTTGGTACGATGTAATGGATGTCTTTTAATTGGTGCGTTAACTTCAATGTAATCTTTAGGAAATTTCCCATAAACCAAAGCTATGTACATTTTTTTAACTTGCCTAAATTTAAATTGGTTAAGTAAGTTTACTAACATGTCTTCGTTCTTTGCAATCAAGATAACGCCCGAAGTTTCTTTATCTAATCTATGCACTAAGCCCCACCTTTGTGTAAACAAACTAGACTCATCTATAGGAGCTTTTTCTATAGTTTCTAAATTCTTAATACTATCAAGGTATGTCTGAAAAGAATCAATAGAACTATTAATATAGCCATAAACCAAATCTTGGAGCGTAATCCCCTTCCACGAACGTGAATTATTAACTACTAAACCGTAGGGTTTGTTTACAGCAATAATGTATGAATCTTCAAATAATACAGTTGGTTTTAATTCCATGTGTTTAAAATATAACTTTTCCAGTGTTTTTAAAAGGAGCAATTAAAATGCAGAATAATATAAAGCTACTTATCAAGTAAACCATTAAACTATAAAAGAAGTACTGATTTTCCATATAGATGCCAACGCAACCTAATGTTAAAAGTAAAATCATATAAGATGTTTGGGGTACAACACTATAAAAATACACAGACATACGCTTTGTTATATGCCTGATGCTTATGTAAATAGCTATAAATAAATTGCCTGCAATGTTAAATATTGGCAAAAAATTCAAAAGGTAAATTTTAAAATCATTTAAATACATAGTCCCTAAAGCACTAAAAATTATTAATACAAAGTAGTAGATACATACATAAAAAGTAACAAGTCTCATAAAGGAGAGATTTAACAAAGTGTTAGGATACACCAATAATACTAGAGATATACACAGTAACAGTACTCCCACAAATACTAAGAGCGTGTGTAAAAACACAATTGAAGACATATTTCCTGCTAAATAATAAACTCCATATAACACATATCTAATACCTGTTAGTAAAAAATATGAAAGATATATATATAAAAAGTTCTTATTAAAATAAGTTAAAGGGTTGATATGTATAAACAAAATTAAGCGATAACTAACAAATGCAATTAACACCCCAAAACAAATACTTAAAGTACCTAAAATATTACCAGAAGATACATTGACTATATCTAAAACAAACCAAGCTATACAAAGTAATAGATAATTGTATTTAATTAAGATTTTTTCAACGCCCATTTTATAAAATTGGACATTATAGGCTTTATACTAAGCAAATAACCAAGCGTCAATATGGAAATCAAAATAAAAACATCCGGTAAGTTAAAATAAAATTTACTTCCAAAATTATAATAGTCAAAAACACATCCAGCTATCAAACGTTCAAATGTTATAGACACAGCACTGCCAAGTAACATTGACATTAAAATAGTATAAGAATAAGTGCTAAATACTAGCTTACGTAAAAAATAAAATACTAACCCTAAAACCACAAAATTAATAAAATGTATTAAATAACTGTGGGTAAAGTTACAATTAAATTTCCCCAGAAGATAATAATTGGAAGCATAATATTCTCTCACGAGATAACTGGTACAAAAAATAGAGAACGTAACTAAAAAAAATAAGGGAACTCTTATTTTTCGCTGCATTTAATACATGTAGTAGCTTCTGGGTAGGCTTGCAAGCGATCTTCGGAGATTTTGTTTCCACATTGTTCGCAAATCCCATAAGTTCCTTCGGCTATTTTTTCCATAGCTTTAGAAATTTGTTGCTGTGACTTATTTATACTCTCTTGACGTGCCTCAGCATTTAAGTGTCCTACATCCTCATATACCTCATCAGTTAGTTCCGCATTGTCGGAAGTACGACCTTCTTGGAAATAGGGATCCTCTTTTTTTATAAGCTTTGCAGCATCTCCTAAATCTTTGCTTTTGGAGGTTAATCTATTTTTTAATTGTTTTAGTAAATCTAAATTTAATGGCACTTTGTAAGATGCGTACTTTTCCCTAAAGTACAAATTAGATAAACTAAGTGTAACTAACAAAGAATAAAATATCAAATAGTTGGGAGATGGGAAAAAAGCGTAAAACAAGATTACATTAGCAAGTAAAAACATAGAAAACACTAACCCAGACTTTAAAATTTTATTGCGAAGCAAAGTGAATATGCCAAATAATAATAGCCATAAACTAAAAGCTATTATGTATTCAAATTTTTGTTGTAGTGCTACATATCCAAGCATAACTACAGATAAACATAAACTCCAAGCAATAGAAAATATATCGAAAATTCTAAAAATAGACCAACGCCAACGCTTTGAGATTATATAAACAGGGGTTATAAACCCCAGAAACAAACCCGCATAATGAAGCCCCGGAGTACCTATATGTACAATGTGTTCTAGGGTCTCCATAAAGGAAAGCTTGATTAATAAGGCATGAAAAAGTCTTGCAAAAAAAATAGATGAAAATAAGGAAACAAAAAGCAGATCAAAAAGACGCTCATCATCAAAACCATCTTTTTTGCCTTCATACCAAGTTGCAAAGGTTAAAAATACAAATCCAAAAAAAACGAATAAGCCAAAGGTTTGAAACGTAAAACCTGCAATTTCAAATGTTGTAGGCAAACTATACATAATGCTTATAAGCTAAGCTTTAGAAACATATTCACCACTTCGGGTGTCTATCTTAACTCTATCGCCTATTTTAATAAAAAGAGGTACCTTAGTCTCCATACCATTATCCAGAGTAGCATCCTTGTATACATTGGTTACAGTATTACCCTTATGTCCGGGCTCTGTATAGGTAACTTCAAATTCCATAGAAAGGGGTAACTCAACCGAAACAGGTGAATTTTCAAAATATGTTAACTGGTATACATCACCTTCTTTAAGATAGGGTGCTTGATCACCTAGTGTTTCTAAAGACATTGTAAATTGCTCATAAGTGTCAGGGTCCATAAAAACATAATTAGTACCATCTACATAGAGATACTGTGTATTTTTATTGTATACATCAGCTTCCTCAAATTTATCGGTGCTTGAGTAAGATCTTTCAATCAACCTACCAGTTAGTAAACTTCTAGATTTTACTTTGATAGTCGCACCACTACGTGCAACCTTTGAGTGGGAATACTTCTCTACTTTATAAGGTTCACCGTCTTCTTTATATATTTTTCCTGTTTTTAAATCTGATGCTAATAACATAATATTTTGGTGCCATAGGAGGGAATCGAACCCTCACGAGCGTAATGCTCATCGGTTTTTGAGACCGACGCGTCTACCAATTCCGCCACCATGGCATACTCTAAGCAAAATCTAAAGCTAGAGTACTCAAGATTGTACCAAAGTAAAGGCTAAAACCAAACTTTCTGCTTAATTTTCGGTAGAAGGAGAAGGAGCCATTTCGTAAAAACGAGTTCGATCACCTTTAAAATGTAAATCAATTATACCTGTAGAACCTGCACGATGTTTTGCAATGGTGAGTTCTATATGCTCCCTATTTTCTTCATCAGGTCGAGATAAAAACATTACAATATCAGCATCCTGCTCTATAGATCCCGAATCTCTTAGATCAGATAATTGAGGGCGTTTGTCTCCTCCACGCTGTTCAACAGCACGAGAAAGCTGGGATAGTGCAAGAACAGGAACCTGAAGTTCCCTTGCTAGGTTTTTTAAAGCTAACGATATTTCCGAAACTATTTGCACCCTACTCTCTATATTTCGACCTCTAATCAATTGTAAATAGTCCACCACTATCAAATCTACCTTATGTTCCATCTTTAACCGTCTAGCTTTTGTACGCATTTCTAACACTGACAACCCTGGGGTATCGTCTATGTGAATAGCAGCGTCCGCAAGTTCACCAATTGCCATTGTATAATTTTCGTAGTCCTCGGGACGTAAATTACCAGTAGAAATACGCCAGTTATCTATATCCCCTTGTGCAGAAATCATACGCTCAGCTAACGATTCACGGCTCATTTCTAAAGAAAAGTATGCAACACCCATTCCTTTAGCAGTTGCAGCATACTGGCTTATGTTAAGAGCAAAAGAAGATTTACCAACCGCAGGCCTTGCAGCAAGTATAATCAATGCCTCTTTTTGTAAACCAAACAATATTTTATCTAGTGTAGGAAACCCAGTAGGAACACCCCGAAGACTACCTTTGTGTTTACTAAGCTCATCTAATTTTTCAAAAGTGACTTCTAGTGTATCTCTTATATGTACAAAGTCTCTATGTATTTTATCTTCTGAGACAGAAAAAAGTATTTGTTCTGATTTGTCTATGAGCTCATCTAAATCTTCTTCTTCAAAAGCTAAAGTGCCTATTTTACCTGCAGCATTTATTAATGACCTGCGTACAGCATGTTCTCGAATAATGCGTGCATAAGTTTCTACATTTGCGGCGGTGGGTACAAGATTTACTAGCTCTGTTAAATATGTGACACCCCCTACATCGTCTAATTGTTTTTTATTTCTTAAAAGTGCAGGGACTGTAACTAAATCTGCAGCCTCACGCTTTTCGTAAAGTTCAACAATTACACCATATATTAACTGATGAGCTTTTCGGTAAAAGTGATTAGGTCTTAAAAACTCAACAACCTTAACCAGTGCATCAGGATCAATTAACAAAGCACCAATCACTGACTTTTCTAAATTTAAATCGTGTGGAGGTAAATGGGCATCACTACCTCTATTATGTGATGAGACTTGATAATCTTCGGACATAGTATCTTAGGTTTGGGGCAACTATATTATAACTCAACTATTAATATTTGGGAGTAAGTACAACTACCTTAGTGTCTTCCGAAACCTCATTAGCCTTTGCCATTTTTAATACATCTAGTTGCTCATACTCTTGTTCTGCACCCATCTCTTCTAAAAATTTAGATAAAGGTGCAAGTTCCGAACTCAACTTTGTTGGAGATTGAGTTTGATAATGCATAGGTACAACTACAGTAGGAGCTAAATCAGCTACAACTTTAGAGGCTAATTTTGCATCAATCGTATATGTACCACCAACTGGAACTAATAAAACATCTATATCAGGCAACTTTTCTACAGTTTCCTTATCTAACAAATGACCCAAGTCTCCTAGATGTAATACATTAACACCTTCTATATCTATTAAATACATCGTGTTTTTACCTCTAAGTTCCCCTTGTACATCATCATGAAATGATGCAAATCCTTGAACAAACACACCACCTACCTCATATTCACCAGGACTATTGATTAGTAAACGATAGTCAGAAACACCTTCAATATAATTGTGATCAAAATGTTCATGAGTTACCAAAACTACGTCTGCACCCTGTTTAGGCAACTTGTAACCCGTTTCTGTAGGTTCATAGGGGTCAATAATTATATTAAGATTTTTTGTTGATAACTTAAAACATGAGTGTGCTAAATATGTTAATTCCATGTGCGAATTGTAGCACAGACTCCTCTAGCATGTTTGCACGAAATTGACAGATTTTTGGTTACAAATTAAAATACGGAGGCTTGAAAAATTAATAAAATAAAGCGTTAAGAAAAGAATAGTAAGTAGGTTTTAGGGTGTTTATAGCTAGGCGGGACGGTGAAAGCCGCTAACACTCCCCTACCCAACACGCTTTTTCATTTGTTAACAAATGCGCAGCTAAAAGAAAAGCTATAGTTAGCATAATTTTAGACGGAAGTTAAACCGTAAAATATAACACCTGATACTATCTTTTGATCACGTCGGGGACAAGTGCTGTAAAGCTCATAACTTTACAGAAGCAGAAATGGGACCGCGGGTCTTTTGTTTTAAACAAAGCTCTCGTTTTCTGCATACCGTATACAGTTAGTTTACTAATTGGGTATGTAGAAAGTGGGAGCTTTTTTTTAGCTAACAATCCTACTACACATAGTAAAAGAAAGAAAAAAATGGAAAACACATTAAGTACACAATCGTACAAAGGTGCGCGTGACTTTTACCCAGAAGACATGCAAATTCAAAATTACATCTATGATACATGGAAAAAGGTATGCAAAAGATATGGGTATCAAGAATATAGTTTTCCCATTCTAGAACCATGGGAAATTTTTGCAGCAAAATCGGGTGCAGAAATTGTAAACGAACAGTTGTTCGCATTTGAGGACCAAGGAGGACGCAAACTAGCAATGAGACCAGAACTTACACCGGGAACTGTAAGAATGCTCGCAGCAAACTACAAAGAACTAGTACGCCCAGTACGTTGGTTTATGATTGGAAACAACTGGAGGTATGAAAAACCACAGCTAGGAAGAGGCCGCGAATTTTATCAACTCGAGGTGAACATTTTTGGTGTACCCGAAGTAACAGGTGATTTTGAAACACTACAAATTGCCATAGATATAATGCGTGAATTTGGAGCAAATTCAGATATGTTCGAGATTAAAATCTCAGATAGAAGGCTTATTTCGGCACTATTAATAGACACTCTAGGACTATCAGAAGAAACAGCAACAAAAGTAAGAAGGACAATGGATAAAAGAGCTAAACTTTCCAAAGAAGAATTTCTACACATGTTGGACGACTTAGGCATAGTAAATGTAGCAGCACAAAAAATAGAAGCTTTCATGAATGCAACAATTGAAGAGCTACCAAATATAATAGAAGATGTACAAAATAACAAAGGTTACCAAACAATTACGCAATTGTTTACACTTCTCCAAAACGCAAACTTAGAAGAATATGCTAGCTTTGACTCTTCTATAATACGAGGTTTCGACTACAGCGATGGATTAGTATACGAAGTATTTGATAAAAACCCAACCAACAAAAGATCTATGTTTGGAGGCGAAAGATTCGACAAGCTTATTAGTATTTTTGGCAATAGCTTAGAGTTAGAAGCAACAGGATATGCAATGGGAGATGTGACATTAAAAGAATTTTTAAAGGGTTGGAATTTGCTTCCTAAGGTGCAAGGAACATGTGAATATCTTGTTACTGTTTGGCCAGAACAGGATTCCAAATATATAACAACAAGCTTTGCAGTTGCTGACAAATTAAGATCTCAAGGATATAGTGCCCAATCTTGGTTAGATGCAAACGCTAAACTAGACAAACAACTAAAGTATGCAGATAAAAATGGGGTTAAGAAAGTTGTAATCATAGGCCCAGAGGAATTGAATAAGGGCATTATGTTAATAAAAAACATGGAAACTGGCACTCAAGAGGAAGTACAGCTCTAAAGATTAATGCAAAGCCCTATTTCATATAGGGCTTTGTAAAAAATCTAACTCCCCAAAGCTATACAAAACAGATACAATAAACTCAATGTCCAAAAATCATACAAAACAAAGGTTAAAGAATACTCAGTACCAAAGTAAAAAAAGACAATCTATACTAGCCTACTCGGCACTGTTTTTATCTACTCTCATATGGGCATTAGCTACAGTTGTAATTAAAATAACGCTCAATTATATTCCTCTTTTTACTTTTCTTTTTTATCGATTTTTAATAGTCGGTTTGGTATTGCTTCCTTTTGTTATTAAGGAATTACAAAAAGTAAAAGTACCAAAATCTGACTTGCCTACTTTAGTATTGCTTGGGATATTAGGGCAATCGGGAATACTTTTAATATTTGCAGGAATAAAATACACAACCACAATAGATGCTGCAATTTTAGGAGCAATTGCACCACTTTTTATAATAGCAGGGGGACACTACTTTTATAAAGATAAGTTAACACCAAAATTAAAAAAGGGCATGGTTTTAGCTCTTATAGGAACGTTAATAGTAGCTTTAGAACCTATATTTGCACCTATTTCACATAACGCAGAGGCAATTATTAACACACAAACCTACTCAACAACATGGCGCATTATAGGAAATATACTAGTGCTTATATATAACGTATCGTTTGCAGGCTACATAATCCTTTCTAAAGAGGTTATGGGGGAAAAGTCGCCTGTACTTACAGGTACGTTAAAAGAAGTGTCTATAAAGCCACTTAAAGGCAAATACACCCCATTTTTACATACAGCACTTTCTTTTTATATAGCATTAGGGACTTTTTTACCTTTTGCCGTCTTAGAAAAGGTAGGATACTTTGGTGCAACCCCCACTACATTTAGTATCGCAGAAATTACAATAGTGCCGTTAATGGGTCTTTTATATATGGCACTAATTTCTTCCATAATTGCATATACAGTGTTTCAATGGGGACTAGATAGGACTAGTGCTAGCGATACTGGAATGTTTTCTTATCTAGGAACAGTATTAACACTCCCCTTTTCTTTTGTATTATTAGGAGAACTTCCAACAGGTATTACTCTTTTAGGAACATTTTTAATTGCAGCAGGGGTTGTAATAGCAGAAAAAAAAGGGTAATATACTCACGTTAAGTATGAAGCAAGGTATACACCCAAAAATTAATACAGATGTAGTTGTAACATGTGCTTGTGGTAACACTTTTGTCACAGCATCTACACAAGATAAAATTACACTCGATATATGTAGTGCATGTCACCCTTTTTATACAGGAACTCAAAAATTAATAGACACCGAGGGTAGAATTGATAAATTTGAGAAAAAACGCCAAATGGCACAACAATCAAAATTAGCAAATAAAAAGACTAAATCACAAGAAACACAGCAAGATAACGAAACTACACAAACAGGCCCCCAACCTACTCTTAAAGAACTTCTAGAACAAGCTAAAACAACTAAGTAGCTACCTATAGTACGTATGCATGAAGCTATAAACTCACTACAAAGTGAGATAAATAAATTGGAATCCGTATTAAACGAAACTAAATCCCTTTTAACGGGATCACAGGATGCTGAACTGCAAAAGATGGTTACAGAGGATACTCAACGTCTTCAGGAAGCCATTAATACTCTCAAAAACGCGATAAAAGAAATAGAAAACGGCACTTCATCCGAAGAGGTAGAAGAGGATTCCGCACTGGCAAATTACGACCAAAATGAAGTGATATTGGAAATCAGAGCAGGCACGGGAGGTACAGAAGCGGCGCTATTTGCACATGACCTATATAGGATGTATATGAGGTTTGTAGAATTAGAGGGATTTAAAGCAGTGGAACTAAACAATACCCCATCGGATATGGGAGGTATTAAAAGCATAACTTTACAGGTAAAGGGAAAAGGTGTCTTGCACTACTTTATAAATGAATCGGGAGTTCATCGTGTACAAAGAGTTCCAAAAACGGAATCAGGAGGAAGAATTCATACATCAGCAGCATCAGTGGCTATACTACCTAAACTTAAAAAAATAAACATAGAAATTAAACCAGAAGACTTAGAATGGGAATTTTTTAGATCGGGAGGCAGTGGTGGTCAAAATGTAAACAAAGTGTCTACAGCTGTAAGACTAATTCACAAGCCTACCGGCGTAATAGTGGAATGTCAGCAAGAACGTACACAATTACGAAACCGTGAACTTGCATTGTCTATGTTAGAATCACGTATTTATCAAATGATGCAAGAACAACAGGTAAAAAGTATTGAAGAGCTGCGAGCAGATCAAGTAGGATCAGGAGATAGAAGCGAAAAAATAAGAACATACAACTTCCCTCAAGATAGAATTACAGATCACAGAATAAACACAAGCTGGTATGGTATGCAGAGCATCCTAGATGGAAATGTTAAAAAAGTCTTTACAGAGCTACAAGACAAGTTGATAGCACAAGAATCTGCTTAATCTTTATTGAAACAAATCAGGTGTCTCTTCTAATACCACGTTAACAGACTGGGTTTTATTATCACGTACAAGTTCAATTTTAACGGAAGTACCTACTTTAGAGTCACGTACCAATTTGCTTAAAGTGTTAGATTCGTCAAGCTGCAATCCATTAAATGTAGTTAATATATCCCCTCTTTTTATACCAGCTTTATCTGCAGGGGAATCAGGTAGTACACGGGACACAAATACTCCGCGGGGTAAATCCCTAACAGTAGCAAGTTCCTTAGTAATTATAGAATACGATACACCTATAAAAGGGCGCACAATACGACCTTCGGTCAAAAAAGTCTCTAAGAGAGGTTTTAGAGTGTTTACGGGAATCGCAAAACCTATATTGTCAGCACCCCGCGTTGTAGCAACATTGATCCCAATTACCTGGCCGGCAGAATTTAATAAAGGACCCCCAGAGTTTCCAGGATTAAGTGCAGCATCCGTTTGAAGTACGCTTTCATATGTCTTTAAATCACCAAAACCCCCAGAGGCTGTTAGTTCTCGGGCTACACCTGACACAACACCTCTAGTCACAGTATTAGAAAACTGTCCCAAAGCGTTACCAATAGCAATAGCTGTTTGTCCAACCTTTACCTTTTCAGAATCACCAAATTCAACGACAGGTAAATTTGTCGCGGTTACTTGTATCAAAGCTAAATCAGTAGGTTCATCAAGATGTATATCAGTTACTTCGTATGTCGTCCCATTAGATAAAATAACGGAATACTCATTACCCAAATCATTAACAACATGACTATTTGTAACTATCAAGCCGCTAGAATCAACAATAAATCCGGTACCTATACCGTCTTCGGAAACCACAGGACCTGTAAAAAAATCAAAACCAACACGTTTTACAACAATAGAAACAACAGAAGGTGAGACTTTATCTACTACATCAATAACAGAAGACTCCTCCTCTACAAGTTTTTGACTAGTTTCTAGGGAATTAGTAATGGGTTTTGGACGCAAAAAACCTTTAAGATAGCTAGTTATATTTGCGGAAGAAAAAGTTCTTAAATCTATACTATTTTGAAACACCGACACCATCTTGGTATATACATATCCACTAAGAATGAATACAGCAACAGCTAAAACAATAAAATTAAGCACTTTACTCTTTTTGCTTCTTGAACTTTTGTGCCTACCAAATATAAATTTTTCTTTAGTTGTAGGTAATTGCTCGTTAGTCATTTTTCTTTGTAAATACTTCCCTACCTTGGGCAAAATCTAAGGCTTTGTTTAATTGAGTGTCATTTTTATTTTCTATGTCTTCTTTAGTAATTTCCACAACAACATCGGGATCTATACCTACTTTATGAACCCATTCTTTTGCAGGAGTTAGCCACTTAGCAATTGTAATATGTATACCAGAACCGTCTTCAAAATCTTTAGCATCTTGAATAGTTCCCTTACCAAAACTCTTTTGTCCTACCAGCACGGCGTTAATATTATGCTTTAATGCTGCGGAAAGAATCTCAGATGCCGAGGCACTACCACCATCTATTAATACATAAACTGGAACCCCTTCAAAAGCTCCAACACGTGTTGTAGTTCTAGGTATTTGATTCTTTAAAGCATCTTCTTCGAATAACACAGGTTTATCTCTAAAAAATTCACCAGAAATATGAACTGCAGAAAGTAAGTAGCCCCCAGGGTTTCCACGTACATCTACAACAATCCCATTTAAATTCTGCATTTTTACATTAATTTCGGAAACTACTTTATCCCATTCGTTATTGGTTTCTCCACCAAATCTGCTGATTCTTATATATGCAACGCCGTCACCTTTGTCTTCCCAAGACACACTGTCTATAGTTATCTCACCACGTGTAATAGACATATCAATAGGTTGCTCGACATCATCACGACCTATTTTAAGCACTACAGTAGTATTCGCGGGACCACGAATCTTAGAAACCGCCTCTACAAGCGTTACTCCAACAGTACTAGTACCATCTATTGCATAAATTTTATCTCCGGAACGTATGCCAGAAGCCTTTGCAGGTGAGCCATCTAATGGAGCGACAATAATAAGTTGACCATCTACTAACCCTAACTCAGCACCTATACCTTCGTATTTACCATTTAGAGCATTATTTATACTTTCGTTGTCCTGTGGGGGTAAAAACGAAGTGTAGGGATCATCCAGAGATGCAACCATACCCTTTATAGCTCCATATACTAGTTTCTGAGCATTTACAGGGCGTTCTAGATAGGAACTTGAAACGATTTTATAAACTTCCCAAAATAATCCAAAATCTATATTTTGATCGGGAGGGTAACGATTAACAAAATTTACAGCAGGAGGGTTTTTGACAACTTCAACATCAAATCCACGTTTTCCAAAGTAATATCCAGCGGAAAAAGTTCCAAGTGCTATTAAAAGTACGACTAAAGTTCTTTGAAATTTTTCAAAAGATGACATAAACAAATTAATCTTCCTAAGTATTAAACGAACCTACAAGCAAAAACTACCTTACAACTGGTGTTTATCAGTATAAGGTAATAAAGCCATGTATCGGGCACGCTTAATAGCTTGAGCTAATAGACGCTGATTTTTACTTGTAACACCAGTTCTACTAGCAGGTATGATTTTACCACGATCCGAAATAAAACGTCTGAGAATCAAAGTTTCTTTGTAATCAGGTTGTGTATTATTTTCCTCGAAATAGCAGTTTGGCAATGTTTTTTTTAATGTTTTTCTTTTCATAATTATTCTGAAGAGCTATTACCTAAAATTTCATCTAAATCTATGTCACTAACATCAACGGAAGGTAAAGCGCTATCATCATTGGTAAACGATACATCATCAGAACCGCCTTTACTACTTAGTATAATCATTTCATCTATCACAACTTCTGTTTTGTAACGCTTTTCACCTTGTTCGGTTAACCAATCACGTGTTTGCAAACGACCTTCAATATAAATCTTAGTGCCTTTAGATAGTAATTGACTACATATCTCAGCCAATTTGTTCCAAGCTACTACATTATGAAAGTCAGCAACTTCTACTTTTTCACCTTCTTTAGTCCACTCACGATTGGTGGCAATACCAAAACTACATACAGCAGTATTTTGAGGCGTATAACGTAACTCAGGATCACGAGTTAAATTACCTATCAACATTACTTTGTTTAAACTTCTTGCAGACATCTCTATCTCCTATCCTCCACCTACTTGGCGGTAATTAAATATCTTACTATGTTAGGCATAAGATTTAACTTTGCCTTGACTACAGCCAATTTAGAAGGTGAAAGTGTAAAATCTACAACATCATAATAACCATGGTCTTCATGATTTATTTCGTAAACTAGTTTACGCTTACCCCAAGACTTAGAACCCTCTACACTACCCTTGTTTGCATTTATTAACTCAGTGACTTGGGCTATTGCTTTCGCAGCACCAGCTTCACCTACAGAGTTTTTTGTTATTGTCATTATTTCGTATTTGTTCATAACGATAATCTACCAAATTATACAAATATAATTTATATTGTCTATACGCAGTTTTCTAGCCTCATGAGCCTACTCTAAACTCAACTACATCACCATCTTGCATAACATAATCTTTACCTTCTAGCCTTAATAGACCTTTTTCACGAGCGATTTTCCAAGATCCCGCATTAGAAAGGTCAACAAAAGGGACTACCTCGGCTCTTATGAAACTTTTTTCAAAATCTGTATGGATTTTCCCTGCAGCACTAGGTGCTTTATCACCTGTTCTAATAGTCCAAGCACGTACTTCTTTAGGACCTGCCGTTAAGAATGTTTGTAAACCTACTGTTTTAAAACCTAGCTTAATAAGTTGATCAAGCCCAGAATTTGAAATACCTAAATCCGATAAATATTCAAGGCGTTCATCTGGGGAAAGTGCTCTTAGTTCAGATTCTATCTTTGCACAAAGAAATAGCACACTATTGTTTTGTATGAATTCTGAATACTTTTCCTCTAGTGTAGAAAGTCCCGATAATAAAATGTCCTCCGAAACATTAAAAACATAAATAACAGGTTTTGCAGTAAGCAAGTTTAATTCTTTTAAGTATAGAGAATCTTCTTCGTTTAGAAGTAAGGAAGACAACAAATTACCTCTATTAAGAGTCTGTGTTACTTTTTCATATAATTCATGTCTTTTGAGATTTTCGGTGGTTTTGTTACGCTTTATTTCTTTCGAAAAGTTATCTAAACGCTTTTCCATTGCTTGAAAATCAGCAAGTACTAACTCTGTATTGATTACTTCAATATCAGAAATAGGATCTATGGAACCTTCACGGATAATGTTGGTATCTTCAAATGCTCGTACTACATGAACAATTGCGTCCACTTCTCTGATATGAGCTAAAAACTGATTACCTAGACCTTCCCCTTTATGGGCACCTTTAACTAAACCTGCAATATCGTTAAATTTTATTGAAGCGGGTACAATACGCTCGGGTATATCTTTATGAGAATATTTAGCACTGTACTCCTCGTGTACTAAATGTGCTAAGACATTTAAACGATTGTCAGGAACATCCACAATGCCCACATTAGGTTCAATAGTTGCAAAAGGATAATTAGCAGCAAGTGCCGTTTGTTTTTTTAGTAATGCATTAAAAAGGGTTGATTTACCAATATTTGGGAGTCCTACTATACCTATATTCATGTATTACTTTCGCTTTATTTTATAACCACCCTCTTTTATATCTTCCATTATGTAGCCGGATTTCTCTATTTGTCGGCGTAATTGATCTGCTTTATCAAATATTCCGGATTTACGATACTCAGATCGCATTTTGGCTAAGTGCTTTATTTCGTCGGGTACTTCATATCCCACATGGTTTTCTAGATTAAACCCTAAGACTTCGTCAAAACGCAGTAAGGTTGCAATCTTAACAGATTCAGAAATAGTATTGTTTTTTACCAACTCCCAAACCTGCGACACTGCTTTAGGCATATTTAAATCATCGTTTAATGCATCCCGAAAACGTGCGTAATATTCTTGGTTAACGTGTGCCTCGGGACTTTCTTGATAGCTACTTACAATATCGTATAACTTTTTTAAAGCATTTTGAGCAGACTGTAGGGATTCCCAAGTAAAATTAAGCTTGCTTCGATAATGGGCTGTCATATAGAGGTATCTAAGGGAAAGAGGATCAAACCCCTTATCTTCTATATCTTTTACAGTATATGCATTGCCTAAAGACTTACCCATACGACCATCGTCAATCAATAAAAAGGACCCATGTACCCAATACTTAACATATTCGCTACCTGTAGCACATTCGCTCTGAGCCAGTTCATTTTGATGATGTACCATTTTTAAATCTTCACCACCCAAATGTATATCTAAGGTAGCACCCAATTCTTTCATAGCCATAGCGGAACACTCAGCATGCCAACCAGGAAAACCTCTTCCCCAAGGTGAATTCCATTCTTGCCATCGATTGACACCAGGCGTAGAAAATTTCCACAAAGCGAAATCAGTAGGATTCTTTTTTTCGGGATTAACTTCAACACGAGCACCTTCTTTAATATTTTCTAAAGTATAACCCGAAAGCAAACCATAATTTTTGTACTTAGATGTATCAAAATAAACGCCATCCGTGGTTAAATACGTATATCCTTTACGCTCTAAAGTTTCAACTAAATCTATCTGCTCCTGAATATATTCTGTAGCTCGAGTAAATTTATTTGGGCGAGTTAGTTTTAGTTTGTCATAACCCGAATAAAAATCTTTAATATAAAAATCGGCTACTTCTCTAGCACTAGTACCATCACGCTCGGCTGCAGCCTCTAACTTGTCGGCACCTTCATCATTATCACTAACTAAATGTCCTACATCAGTTAAATTCATTATATATTTAACTTTATAGCCATTTTGAACTAGAGCTCTATATAAAAAATCCCCTAAAGCAAATGTTCTAAAATTGCCTATAGTTATATAATCGTACACTGTAGGTCCGCACTGATACATTAGAACTTCATTTGGATTTTGAGGTGTAAAATCTTCTACTTTTTTTGTAAGTGAGTTATATAACCGCATTGGCATGAAGACATTGTATCACGCTAAATGCATATGTGAAGACAAATAATCCTATTACAAACTACGTCTACCTTCTAAGGCTCTGGCAAGAGTTATGTCGTCAGCATATTCAATAGAACCTCCCGCAGGCAAGCCTCTAGCAATTCTTGTAATGTTAATTTTATTTTCTGGATAGTTTAGAGCTAAAATCTGTTTAGATATATACATTGCAGTGGCTTCGCCCTCCATACCTGTATCTGTAGCAAGGATTAGTTCCAACGGCGAGCTAGACTCTTCTACCCTCTTTAAAAGTTTTGATATAAAAATGTCCTCAGGCCCTACATTGTTAAGAGGATTTATTAACCCATGAAGAACATGATAAACTCCCTTATAACCAGCCTTTTCAAGAGCATAAGCATCTAGAGGCCCTGCAACTACAGCTATAATATTTTTATCCCTACTATAATCATCACACGTATCACAAATTTCAGAATCTGTTACGTTTTTACAAATACTACATAAACTAGTGCCCCGCTTTAAACCAACTAAGGCTTTAGCAAAACGTGCAAGTTCATCTTCGGGAAAATGTAATAAATGAAAAGTTAAACGTTGTGCTGTTTTAGGACCAATTCCGGGTAAACGTTCAAAAGATTCGATCAAGTTAATTATGGGCTTAGGTAACTTCATGGATTTATTACAATTAAATTATCCAAGGTCGGGTAATTCACCGTCTAACATATCTAACATAGAAACACTATCTCCTGCATTTTCAACGTCAGCTCGTGGCGAAGTAGCTACACTTACACCAACACCTTGGTCAGCGGAAGATATTTGATTACTTCCAGGCACTACAACATTATAGTCAGTAAGAGTACCAGATTCAAACTTAGAACTAACTGCAGGCTTTTGTTTGCTTAAACGGCATTCAAAATCAAGGCGTACACCATATATTTCTTGCATAGATTCTAATACTATTAACTTATTTTTTGTGGATTCTAAGCGCTCTTTATGAAACGAATAAAATACTTCGATAAAGAGCTTCGAGCCGGAGATTTCTAAAGGTTTAGCGGACTTTAATAAAGCATAAAGCGGTGCATTTTTTTGAGCAGCTAGTTTTTGTACTTTAGGCCAGCTATTTTTTACATCCTTTAGAGAAATTATACCTTCTTCAGGCACATAAGTATCATAGTCTTCCAAATCCGCAGCGCCATTTGGCAAATCAGGAAGTGTACGTAAGCTGTCTAGTTGGGCATGCAAGTTAAGCTCTAGGTCGAAACCATCTTCAGTAACCTCTTCAGGTGTCTCTATATCAGAAGATTCATCAATAGAGGGCGTTATAAAATTTTTTTCCGAACCTTTAGGAGGCACTGTTGGAGTTTTAGGGTTAACTTTAGAAACTGGAGTAGGAGTACTTGTAGACGTAGATAAGCTGTAAAAACAAATTTCTATAGGTAGTGTAGAAATAAAAGAAGTTTTTACAAGTGGCTCGGTTTTTAACAGTGCTTCCAGATATTGCAACAACTGAGGAAATGAGAATTCTGACGCTAGTTCCCTAACAATGTCTAACTCTTCGGAGGTATATGTTAGGTCTACAGAAGATACACTGGATTTTACAAATAAAATGTCTCTAACAAAGCGTATAAAATCAGTAAGCCAGATGTAAATATCCGTACCTGAATCATAAATAGCATTTAAGGTATTAATAGCTTCAGCAGGTTTACCATGGTGTAGAGCATTTAACACACTACTGTAGGAAGAAATATCACCTACTCCAACAAAACTTACAACATCCAACTCACCCTCTATTACTTGTTGTAACAGTGTTTCAGCATCGCGAAACCCACCACGGGACATTTGTGCAATTTTCTGAAAATCCTTGGATGTGAGATTTGTAGCACCTTCTTTAGTAGCAATATCCGATAATTTTCTAACTAACTGTTCGGATGTTGCACGCTTAAATATAAATACCTGGCAACGCGACTTAATAGTTTCGGGAACTTTATGTGATTCCGTAGTGCACAAAATAAAAGTAACATGAGAAGGAGGTTCTTCTAACGTTTTTAACAAAGCATTAAAGGCTTCCGTAGTAAGCATATGAACCTCATCTATAATATATATTTTTTTCTCCCCATGTGAGGGTGCAAGCTTAACTTTATCTCTTAGGTCGCGAATATCATCTATTCCACGATTACTTGCGGCATCAATTTCTATTAAATCTAAATATTTACCTTGTTGTATGGACAAACAGGCAGAACATTTAGTACAAGGGTTCCCTATACTAGAGAGGTTTGCACAATTTAAAGCCTTAGCTAATACTCGAGCTGTAGTCGTCTTACCAGTACCACGTGGTCCTACAAATAAGTAAGCATGCCCCGTTTTACCTTTGCTTACCTGAGACATTAAAGCAGTAGCCGTATCATTTGGCTTAGCTATTTCGCTAAAATTTTGTGGTCTATATTTTGTATAAAACATACGAGCAGATATCTACTAAAACTGTAGTTAGTTTACGAGGTTTCGCAATAGCTTATCAACCAACTAGCGTTTGAGTATTTATGTTTTGTTGATATAAGATTCAAAATCAATATCACTTATGTAGTCTAACTCATTTTGTGTAAAATCCGTGAGCACATGCTTGTCGGTGGGTACATTTAGATGATTTGAACGACCTACTCCAAAACGCAATCTCCAAAAGTCTTGAGTGCCTAAATGAGTAAAAATATCCTTTACACCATTATGCCCCGCAGCACCACTTCCAAAACGAACACGGACTTCACCAAAGGGTAAATCCACATCATCATGTACTACAAATAATTCGTATGGATTTAAACAGAAGTAAGAAAGCGCCTTTGAAACACTACTACCAGAATTATTCATATAGGTGTGAGGTTTCAAATATATATGTGAGTTAGCCTTAACATAATCACCGTTAAGCTTAGTACTAAAACTCCATTTTAAGTTCTGTATAGATATATATTTATCAAGCAATAAAAAGCCCAAATTATGGCGATTATAATGATACTTTACACCCGGGTTACCTAACCCTACTATAAGCTGGATGTTATTTAGTTGGTTCTTTTGCAATTCCATGAACACTATGGTCATCATCATCTGGATGATGCACCCCTAATAAATGTAATATACCATGTGCCACTAATTCAGATATTTCTTCTTCTACACTGTTTCCATATTCCTCAGCCTGACGACCTGCTTGATCCTTATTAACTAGTACATCACCTAAGTACAAGCTGTTATCCTCTCTGTTATCTTCAAAAGTAAAAGATAATACATCAGTTGGGTAATCCCTAGAGAAATATTTTTTATTTTGCTTTGTAATCTCAGTATCAGTACACAATGTAACATTTATTAGAATGTTAGTTTTGTCATTAAGATATGGTTTTTTGGATAGTTGAGAAGCCATTATTCTTCCTTATAATATTCTTGCAGAATTGCTATTTCGGCTTCTTCTTTAATAATATCTTCCGTGCGTCCAGCCTTTGTTAAAGCATCTATAGCTTCTTTACGCATCTTAATTTGCTTTTTTAGTATACGAAGCATATGATCGTCGGTAAACTTCTCACCTGAAATTTTTAGCTCTATTTCCATATTTTGCACTTTAGAAAGTAAGAAACGAATAACAGATACACGGAGTGTATCTTTATTCTTTAAAGCTGTTATTAAATCCTTTTTTATGGTATTTAACATAAAATATACCCTTACCTATTTTGACGCTTGTACTGAGCAATTTTTCTAGCTTTTTCTTTATTCTTAATTCTTTTTAGTTCGCTTTTTTTAATATGGCGTTCTTTTGCACGAAAATCGGTTAAGACACCTGCTTTATACACAAGACTGTTAAATCTTCTAAGTGCTTGTTCAAGGGACTCACCTTTTCGGACTTTTATCATTGTCATTGTAGTTAAAACACCTCCAAACTTATATAATCAAACATACAAAAACTACGCACCTCTAGTGCTACACGCTAGTATAACTTGAAGAGTACATTTTAGCAATTAAGGTTGTTTAAAAAAAGGTAACAATATCTTTATAAGTAACCAAAACAATCAACAAAAGTAAAAAAAGCATCCCCCACTTGTGTAAACTTGCCTCAATATATGAAGGTACTCTACGGCCACCTAAGATAAACTCTATTAGTACAAATAATAAACGACCCCCATCTAGTGCAGGAAAAGGCAAAATGTTAAGTAAAGCCAAACTAAGAGATAACAATGCTATGAGATCTATGATCCCTAATACGGCCGCACGACCTTTATATTCTAAAATATTATCTACTACAGAAAAGATACCTATTGGTCCAGAGACGCTATTTGAAACAGGACCCACATCACGTGTTTCTACAGAAAAACCAAGTACACGTTTAAATGTTGTTAAACTATATGCCAACATATTATAGGCATGTTTAGGTGCGGACAGTACTTTGCCATTAGTATAGTCAAGTTGTACAGAAGGTGTTAACAAAACACCTAATAGCTTAACACCATCTTCCTCCATAGGTCGAAGCAAAACATCTCGAGATTTTACTGTGGGACTACGAACATCCTGAAGAGTTATCTTTATAAGAGTTTCCTTTGAATCATTGACTACACGGCGAACATCATCTACAGAATTAACAAACTCATCGTTAATTTTGACTATTGCTTCGCCTCTTTTTATACCAGCTAACTCGGCAGGTGAATCTGGAGCATATGATGTTACAACTGTATTTGTATAAACAGGATTTCCATATTTAAACTGATAATCAAAAAACACAGGGACATTTAAAGATTTAAAACCATTAATAAAAAAGAAAACATAGTATAAAAACAAAGCAAGTGCAACATTCATCAACACGCCTGCAACCAATATAAAAGCACGCTGTAAGGGATGTTTATGCATAAAATTACGAGTATCCTTAGAAGATTCCAAATCCTCTTCACCTAGTAATTTTACAAACCCACCAAAAGGAAGTAAATTAAAAGAATAGATTGTTTCACCATATTTTTTTCCAAATATTTTAGGCGGTAAACCAAAGCCAAACTCTTCTACAAATACGCCGCTTTTCTTAGCTGCATAAAAATGACCAAATTCATGAATCATTACTAAGACGGATAAAATTAAGATAAAAACAACAAAAGTAACCATAATAATTATGCCATATTAAGCAGATCTGTTTTTTTAGTATCTGCAATAGCATCAATTTGAGAAATATAATCTTTAATAATGACTTCAATAGAATCTTTATGAGTAAACTTTTCGTCTTCACCTATCTCTTTATTTGTATAGGCCTTATCAACTAATTTAAGTGTGTCTTGGCGAATATTTCTAATGGATTGTTTGGCATTATTTTCTTTGTGACCAACAAGTTTGGTGAACTCTATACGACGTTCTTCGGTTAATGCAGGTATTAATAGTCTAATAGTGTCTTCTCCTACAGAAGGATTTAATTGTAGTTCTGATTTTATTATTGCATTTGATATTGGGGTAAGCAAACTCTTGTCCCAAGGCGAAATGGTTACGGTTTGAGAATCTGGGATTGCAATAGTAGCAAGCTCTTTTAAAGTCATGTTAGAACCATATGCAGGGACTATAATGTTTTCAAAAAGTGCAGGGGTTGCTCTGCCCGTGCGTATCTGACTGATTTCATTTCTAAAAAAACTAACAACCGCATCAAGTTTTGTTTTTAACTCTTTTTCATTCATGTTGAAATTATAACAAAAATACCCCAGCTAAGCTGGGGATATTTTGGTTAGTTTACAGATAGCTTTTTGAACTCAAGTAGTGTAATGTTTTCACCTAGTTTAGCTACAACATCATTAATTAAGCTCTGAACAGTTTTACTACTATCTTTAATAAAAGGATCTTGAAGAATCTGCTCTACATTATCATAGTCCCCTGTACAAACCTGCATAGCAACATCTTTACATAAATTAGTGAAGTCATCTGTTTTTGCAACAAAGTCTGTTTCACAACCCATAAGTACTAAAGCACCCACTTTACCAGTACCGTGTATATATGAATACACAAGTCCATCTTTTATTTCGCGGTCTGATTTTTTAGCAGCTTTTGCAGAAGCTTTTGACATCAAATCCTCAAGAGCTTTAGCATAGTCGCCATCAAACTTTGCAAGAGTTTCTTTTACTTCTAATATACCAGCACCGGTTTCTTCTCTAAGTTTTTTTATGTTATCTACATTTAAACCCATAAATTCTCCTTAAAATTTTTTACTTATTGCTAGAAGTTTTAGCTTTTTTAGAAGCTTCATCAACTTCGGTATCTTTATTTTCGTAAGCCTTTATCGCTTTTTTGCCAGCTTTTTGTGTAGATGCTGGGGATTCTGACGCAGAAACAACAACAGGCGTATCTACGGAGTCAGTCACTACAACGGGGGTTTCAACTAGTCCCTTTTCTGCAAGCTTCTTAGCATATACTGCATATCCAGACTCTAAAGCATCGGCAACAGACTTAACTATTAACGAAATCGAACGTAACCCATCATCATTACCTGGGATAACATAGGAAACGCCCTCTGGAGCAGTGTTTGTATCTACTAAGGCAAATACAGGAACTTTCATTTTATTTGCCTCTTTAATTGCGGTCTTTTCTCTACGGGCATCAATTACAAATAAAGCCGTGGGTACTGCATTTAATCCAGTAAGTCCCCCATAATTACGCTCAAGTTTTTCGATTTCTCTATCTAACATTAAACGTTCTTTTTTTGTATATTTGCCAAATTCACCTTTTTCTCTAGAAGATTTATAATCTAAAAGCTTTTTTATATTTCTTTTTATAACAGGAAGATTTGTAAGGGTTCCACCTAACCATCTTTCAGTAACATACAAAGCACCACATCTTTGGGCCTCTGTTTCTATTACTTCGATAGCTTGCTTCTTTGTACTAACAAAAATCACTTTGCCACCTGTAGAGCTTATATCGAATAACGCTTGAAGTGCTTTTGCTAAATTTGTTTCAGTACTACCTAAATCTATAATATGTTTACCACTTTTCACTGCAAAAATGTATTTTTCCATTGCAGGATTCCAATGTCGGGCCTGATGCCCAATATGTACACCAGACTCTAGCATTTCAGCAGTAGTAGGTGTTTTAAATTCTACTTTTGTAGACACAAAAATTCCTTTCAAAAATATAACTAATATAAAGGGAAATACACATTAAGAGAGTAATGTATTCCTTTTATCTTTTGACATTTATTAATTAAAGAAAATGTCTCAACTTAATGGGTGCAAGTGCACCAGGAAAGCTTAAGTAGCTGCAGGTTACCAAATAAATCTTTGGTAATCAAGGTTCTATAAATATAAATGCGCCCTATTCAGCTGATTGCACAGGATCTGCGGAGTCTAGTTTAGGATTTTTCCAAGAGGCATAATTACATGTAGGATAATTACTACAGCCATAAAAGACTCCCCTTTTGGCCTTTTTAACTACAATATCCCCTGTTTTACATTCTGGGCAATTCATACCTATTTTATCTAGATACTGCTTTGTGTTTTTACATTTTGGGTAATTATTACAAGCTAAGAATTTCCCAAATCTACCTTGTTTTAATAAAAACATACCCTGTTCACATTTATCACATTTACCAAAATCTGTTATTTGTTCTCCATTCTCGTTTGTAGGTATTTCGTCGTTCAAAGGTTTAGCGTATTCGCAATCTGGAAAACCGGAGCAACTTAAAAACTTCCCATATTTTCCTAGCTTAATATACAAAATTTTTCCACAATCTGGACATTTTTCATCTGATTCTCCTAATTTAGTCATATCCTGCTTTTGTAATTCTTTGTCCTTCAAAGCTAGAGTTTGTGCAAAAGGTGTGTAAAACCTAGAAATTAAAGGAACCCACTCTACCTTACCTGCAGCAACTTTATCTAAGTCTTCTTCCATAACAGCAGTGAAATTATAATCTACAACATCTGGGAAGTGACTTACCAAAAGGTCATTAACAACATATGCGACGTCTTTTGGAACAAAATACCTACCCTCTTTTTCCACATAACCTCTGGACACTATAGTAGTTAATGTAGGTGCATATGTAGAAGGTCTACCAATACCCAATTCTTCCAAATGTTTAATTATACTTGCATCAGAGTATCTAGCAGGAGGTTGGGTAAAATGTTGTTCCGGCACAAATGTTGACATAGAGAGAAGCTCGTTTTCAGTTAAGGCAGGTAATACATCCAAATCTTCTTTATCACTAGACATTTTTAAATAAGAAGTAACATTAAGCCATCCTGCAAACTTTATAATAGAGCCTGTTGCCCTAAATCCATAAGCATTGGAAGACATGATATTAATAGTTGTTTGATCGTAAACTGCAGGCAACATTTGACATTCTAGAGACCTTTTAACGATTAAAGAGTATATCTGGTGTTCTTCCTTAGGAAGAGAACCCGAATGTATAATTTCTACCGCATTATCTAAGTTAGTGGGACGTATAGCTTCATGAGCTTCTTGGGCACCTTTTGAGTTCGTTTTGTAAATATTAGGACTCTTAGGTAAATTCTCTACCCCCCATGTTTTTTTAATAAATGTTTGGGCTTCCTGCAAAAATTGTGCAGACAAATCTAAAGAGTCTGTTCTGTGATATGTAATTAATCCTTTTTCAAACAATTTTTGTGCAGCTGACATAGTCTTTTTAGCAGTAAATCCATAATAATTAGCAGCGGCTTGTTGTAAAGTTGATGTTTTAAAGGGAACAGGGGGCTTTCTTTTTCTATCAGTACGCTTTACAGCATCTACCTTAAATGTAGCACCTAAGAGATCTGATTCAACTTTTTTTACGGCAGCTTCATCAGGGAGCTCTAATTTCTTGCCATCTTTTTCAATCAAAGAAGCAGTTATCTTTATCTGAGCACTGTTTTCAAATTCAGCGTCAACACTCCAATACTCCTCGGAATTAAAAGCTTGGCGTTCGCGTTCTTTTTCTACAATAAGTCTCACTGCAATACTTTGAACACGACCAGCAGACAAACCATAACGCACTTTCTTCCATAGCAAAGGCGATAATTTATAACCTACTAACCTATCCAACACGCGTCGAGCTTGCTGTGCATCCACTAAGTTAGTATTCAAAGCAGTAGCATGCACAAAAGCTTCTTCAATTGCAGATTTTGTAATTTCATGAAAAACTACACGAGAAAACTTTAACGGGACTGCACCCTTGGCACGTTTTTTTGCCTTTAATAATTCACTTAAATGCCATGCAATAGCCTCACCTTCTCTATCAGGGTCTGTAGCTAGGATAATATCGTTTATATCCTTAGATAAGGTATTTAATTCGGATATGATTTTTTTACCTTTAGTGCTTACTTCGTATTGGGGCTCAAAATTATTTTCTACATCTATAGCAAGGCCGCTTTTTGGCAGATCTCGTATATGACCCATAGAAGCTTTAACAACATATTGTTTTCCTAATATTTTTGAAAGAGTCTTAGCCTTAGTGGGAGACTCTACTATAACAAGCTTTTGTTCACTCATAAATCTAAGGATACCTTAGAGCGTGTGATTTTCAAAATTAATTCTCAATTCACTTATATCTTTCAATGGAGTAGCGCCATCATAAATCATAGAGTTTGTACCGCGAGATGTAGCAGAAAATATACTCCCAGGCACTGCATAAACAGACCTGCCAAGACTAAGCATAAAGTTAACAGTATGATTAGTACCACTATGAATAGCCGCTTCCACTACAACCAAAGCACAAGACAAACCTGCTATTACTTGATTTCGTTCAACAAACTTATACTTTTCAGGTTTGCTAGCAAACGTATAGGTAGAAACTACACAACCACCGGAAGCTAAGATGCTCTTAATATGTTTATACTGATGCATCTTAGGTAAATATCCTAAACCATATCCAAGTACAGCTATTGTTGGAATCTGCAAAGTTGCACTTGTAATATGTGCTTCTAAATCTATACCCACGGCTAAACCTGCTACTGTAGCACAATTTAGCCCTGCAAGAGTTTTACATAAACGTTTCGTTACCATAGAACCATATGTAGACATTTTTCTACTACCAATGATAGCAATAGTGGGCTTATACAAAGCATCTATATTACCTAAAACACTAAGCATAGGAGGAGATTGCAAAGACGATAATAAAGGAGGATATTGTTTGGAGTTCGGATATAGCGTAGTTATATTGCCTAACATTCTGCCTAATATACATCGTAAAGCATTAATGTTAACAACCTATTATCTATCAATACTAGATACTTCAGTAATTAGGGGTATTGTGTTGTCCGATTCCTTAAGAGGATCTTTATAAGGCTGTGTGGACAAATCACTAAACCAATAATTGTATAGTTCGCGAGCTATCGGTACAGCGACAGTAGAACCACCACCACCACCTTCTAAAAACACGGTAAGAGTAATTGTAGGATTATCGTAGGGTGCATAACTTGTATACCAAGCATGAGTTTTTAAACTACCATCAGAATCTATATACTCAGATGTACCTGTTTTTCCAGAAACTTCAATACCAATATGTGTACTAGAAAAATCCTGCACCGCATAAGCAGTGCCGCCAATACTAGATGCCATCTTTAACCCAGTTTTCACTATATTATAGGTATCAGTTGATATAATATTTCTAGTTTTAATAGAATCCTCTTCTAACCCAAGAATTCTACTACCTAAAATTGTATCTACAACCCTTGGCTTAAATAAAATACCACCACTCGCAAAATAATTATTAACGTTATTTACCTGAAGGGGTGTAGCTAAAATATCCCCCTGCCCTATTGCAGAAATAAAGGTATCTCCTAAATACCATTCCTTACCCGTACCATCGGGCATAAAGCCTGATACTTCACCTGGTAAATCCACACCTGTGGGAGAACCAAAACCAAATAGCTTTGCCCACTTAGCAAGACGCGTAATACCCAAACCACCAATATCACCATGTCCACCCGTAACTGTATAAAAATAAGTATCATTACTAACTTGTATTGCACGTAATAAATCCACATTTCCATGCCCATCTAGCTTCCAGTTTCTATATATGTAGGGTCCTACTTGTATATAACCGGGATCAAATATAGTCCGCTGGGGATCAATTGTCTTTTCTTCAAGTAATGCACTAGCTGTGATCATCTTAAATGTTGATCCGGGGGGATAACTGGCGGATAACGCACGGTTATAAAACGGATATCCAGAGGCGTTTAATATAGATGAATACTCTTGAGAGGTAACCCCACTAACCAGTTTATTAGAATCATATCCAGGGTAACTAACTAAGGCCAATATACCACCGGTTCTAGGATCTTGTGCCACCACTGCGCCTGCCCGAGCTATACCGGAAGTAACTTCACGTTTTAGCAACTCATAGGCAAGGACCTGTAACCCAGAATCCACAAAAAGCTTAATATCTTTACCGGGTACTGGATCTTGTTCGGCTAATATGTCAAAGTAATCCCCTACAGAATTAACTTGCACTATTTGTTTTCCATCTATACCCGTTAAGATGTCGTTGTAGCTCAACTCAATACCAGATTTTCCTACTATAGTTGGATAAAGTGTTTCACCTAACCCAACATAACCAATTAAATGTGAAAAAGCCTCAGCACTTGTGTAATCACGCTTAGGAGAAATTGCTACATGAACTGCAGGAGTTTTGGTTATATTAGCTTCAAGAGCTAAAATATCTTCTTTTTTTAAACCGTCAACTAAAACTATTAGAGAGGCACCATCTTCTATCTTTTTAATTAGATCTGCCTTATTTATATTTATAAAACTCCCCACAGAATCAAGTTGTGCTATACAACTTTTTGAATCAGAACTATCAGTAGAACAAAGTTTTGTATTGAGTTCAACTCTAAAAGCAGGACGATTGCGCGCTATTACATCACCATTTTTGTCGTAAATCACACCTCTTTCTGCTGGGGTACTAACCACTCTAATTCGGTTATCTCTAGAAGCATCGGAATATTCGTCGCCTGCGACAATTTGTAAACTAAAAAGACGTGCAAAAAAAGTAAGTGTAACAATAACTACGATAGCCGAAAAAACTAATAGGGTACGTAACTTATAACTAAAATCTAATATAAAACTAGCATCTTTAGAATCAAACATGGGCAATTTACCTAATATATTCACGCTACGTCCCCTAAAATGGGACCGTCTATATTTCTTGGGATTAACTTTACGTAATTCGTCTAGAAAGTTAGAGTACATAACAGTATCACACTAGGAATTAAAACCTTTATGCTGGGTAAAAAACCCATATTGCTGATTTATATATACAAATGACAAACATAAAATGAGAGTGTTTGATGTACCTATAAGTAGGTTAAAACTAAAATAATTAAAACTAAACGTAAGTAACAAAAAATAACCGAGGTGGGTAAGGATTAGGCCCAATATATAAGTCGCCCAACTTTTGAATGCATAGGCATCTAAGAATCTTATAATCATAAAAAACGTTAAAAATATCAAAGGAGTTAAGCCTATTATACCTAGTCCAAACAGATCAACAAGTATACCACCAATAAAAAGGGAGCCTGCACCTAATTCTAGCTTTTTATCAACTAAAAAAGCGTAGCCAAAGGCTAAAACTAAATTAGGAATATAAACAGCAGGAGATAAAGCATATAAAAAAGAAGTCTGTATAAATGCTAATGCAAAGTTTATTAATATAATAAATGTTAGATGTCTAGTACTCATATTAAAGTATGATTATGAAAACTTTCTCTAATCTTTTTAAATCTAATTCAGACTTTATTACAGCACTGCGTATGGGATCAGACTCAGTACCCTGTATTTCTACGACTTTACCTAATATAAGATTTGGTTCAAATAGACCGTCTTTCCCAGAAGTGACAATAAGATCATTTACAGAAATTAGTTCATTTGGCAAAATTTGCGACATTATTATAGAAATACCAAAATCACCACGTGCCACACCTTCTAGACGATCCGGAGAATCTATATCCACAACAGTACTTCGTGTATTAGGAGACGTCACTAGACTAACAACACTACGCCCACGAGAAACAGATGTAACGACACCTACAAGATTATTCTTTAATACAACATTGCTTCCTTCCGTTACACCATGGCTGAAACCTTTATTTACTATGATAGTTTGCCCTGTTTGATCTAGAGGATTTCCTAACACATCTGCAAGAAGAAGTTCTTTATCTAACTCCCCTGACGCTTTTAAGGCTAGTTGGG
>JAGQNX010000079.1 GCA_020427865.1 candidate division WWE3 bacterium | reverse complement strand
AGTTCGTTTGTTATGTAGCGTTCGGCATTTACTAAGGTTTGTTTACGCACATAACGATCAGGCACAAGAGGAGAATTTGATTTAGTTACTTCTATGTAATAACCAAAAACTTTATTAAAACCTACCCTAAGAGTAGAAATACCAGTGGCTTTACGTTCGACTTCTTCTAATTTAGCTAACCAGTCAGTGCTATTACTTATGCTTCCTTTTAGTTCATCTAGCTCTTTAGAAACACCTGCGTTTATTAACCCTCCAATTTTTAAATCTATAGGAGGATCGGGGGTAATAGCTTTTGTAATTATTTTAGAAACGGTATCAAGATCAGACGAAATTTGAGAACCAAGTTCTTTAGCTATTGGAACACTTAACAGGTCTAGATTAGATTTAATCTTTAAGCATAAATTTAGGGTGTCTCTAATATTTAACAAGTCACGAGCAAACCAACTCCCTGCAGTGGCCCTAGATAAGATTCTTTCTATATCGTTCATTTTAGATAAATCTTCTATTAGGCTACGCCGTATTTGAAATTTATTAATTAGCTCATCTATAAAATCAAAACGGGCTTCAAGTTTAGACTTGTTTACTAAAGGTTTTATTATCCAGTCGCGTAACAGCCTAGCACCCATAGGAGTAGACGTACGATCTAGCGTATCCACTAAAGAACCTTTTTTACCACCATCCCGAATTGTTCTAAAAAGTTCTAGGTTAAAAATGGTAGAACGATCCAAATGTACAAACTCTGAACTAGCAAAATTAGATATTTTTTTAACATGTGACACTTGGTCTTTTTGAGTTTCTTTTAAATAAGCTAAAAGAGCAGCAGACGATTTTACAGAACTGTCACTGTCCTCCATACTAAAAGCATCCAAACTTTTAATATTAAAATGATCTTTTAAAAACTTACCTGCATTACTAGAAGAATTAGCCACATTGTTCCATGTAGAAAATGGATAAATATTAACATCAGATACATTTTTTATAGCTTTTAAGTGTATCGGATTATTGTAGGACTCTTCGGGCAAAATGCATTCGCTAGGAGAAAACTTTGTAAATTGATCTGCGAGTACTTTTTCTAAGTTTTCGTAACCAAATTGAGATGTATGAAAAGTTCCAGTTGTAACATCGGCAAACGAAAACCCAACACTTTTAGGGTCTATTTGCAAAGCTGCCACATAGTTGTTTTGTTTACTATCTAACACTTTTTCGTCTAATAAGGTGCCTGGGGTAACTATGCGTACAATATCTCGTTGTACTAAGTCTCCAACACTAGGATCACTAAGTTGTTCTGCAATGGCTACTTTATGCCCTTCTTTTACAAGTTTTGAAAGATAGTTATCTACTGCATGGTAAGGAACACCAGCCATAGGTATTCGTCCATCCTTGCCTCTACTACGAGAGGTTAGTGTAATACCTAAAACCTTAGCCCCAATTTGTGCATCTTCCAAAAACAGTTCGTAAAAATCACCTAACCTAAAAAAGATTAAACAATCAGGATACTTTTCTTTTAGTTCAACATATTGAACCATCATTGGAGTAGAAAACTCTAAGCCATTATATTCCACAACAATGTCTTGCTTTTGTGACATAGAATAATTTTAACAGAGATAAGAGGAGGAACTAAGGTGTAAAAGGACCAGCCCAAGGAGTACCTTGTGACCATATAACATTACCATTGGCATCTACAGGAAACTGATGCTGCCAGTATAAACCACCACGCCAGAAAGAGGTTATAAGAAGATTCTTTGTAGGCAGATAGGCGTTCTGTGCTTGAACATCCCCCGAACCGGGCAAGCGATCTGTAGGAATAAAAGTCCAAGGGGCATCGCGCTTAATTACAGGCAACCCAGTTGCAGGGGTCTTCATAGTAAGTTGCCATCCAACATTATTTCTCCAAAAACTATATATTAGATTTCCAGAAGGTAGGGCAATAACTGCTTGAGCCTGAATAGGCCCTTCTCCTGGAATAACAGATTCATTAAAAGGTCCTGTTGTAATTGCAGATTTAAATAAATGATTTATGCCATCGGGAGCAATAGGAATAAGGCGTGTATAACCTTCACCGTTTCTCCAATAGGAGTGTACAAGGTCTTTATTAGGTAATATTAAAGCGGCTAAAGACTGTATAGAACCTGCACCCGCATAATGACCGGCATTTACAGAAAAAGGTCCTCTCCAAGGTTTAGCATTACGGCAAACATCATATACACCATTTTCAACTTTAATATCTCGCGTCCAACCCTCATCACCACGGTATACAACTTCTACTACGGTACCATCAGTTTGGGCATAAGAAGTATGCGCTTGAACTTCCCCACTACCTGGTAAAAACAAGCTGTTAGGAGACATCTTAGTTCTAAGTGGAACAGACCTATTACCTACAAAATCTACTGCGACAACATCTACAGTCACATCTACCGTAGAAGATACAGGAAATGAAACAACAGGTTCCTTTCCAGAAATCGAATCGTATGAAGGATAACTATCAGGAAAATATGTAAGCTCGTATCTTGCAATTCCAACATCATCGAGAGCAGTAAAACATTGTATAAATACTGAGGGATTGATTTTCTGTGAATAAGAAACGTTGGGGCGACTAGGAGGAGTAGTGTCATGAAAAGTGGAACCATGATAATCCACTATATATTTCCACCAGTTGTTCCAAACATTTTGAGTCATACCCGCAGCTACAGGAATATGTGACAACCAGTAACGCATGAACCCTTCGTCAGAACAACCCCAATTGTTACAACTGTAACTAGATGTACCGGCAGACAAATCAGGAAAACTTTCAAAACTTGAACATGTAGTAGAAGTAGTATTTCGATCTTCATAACCATATTCAGTTGTAGTATTACCTGGATAATGAACTTCGCCACATCCATAGGGGAGATTTTTAGGATTGTGTTTGGGATTGGCAACAAAACGATCCCAAGGAGTAACTGCATCACCATAAACATTTTGAGCAAAAAAGGCAGAGCCAACACTTGCCTCTATACGATGTCCCAAGTCATGTAAAGCTTCGGCAAGTTTTCGTTCATAGCTAAAACCCATGATTGCAATTTCCTTGTTACAGTCATTACGCGTAAAGGTTCCACCATTGATCCAGATGGGGTTAGGTCCCGCCATAGCCGACTCGAACATACCAAAATAAGGTCCGCCCCATACCCAAACTTCACCAATCTCGCCGGAGTTAACACGCTCACATATTCTATGCTTGTCAATTAAAGCGTTATAGTCTGTACCAAAGAGATCTGAGGGACAGTTAGACCTATTGCGTAAACAACTTAAATAGTTTGCAGATATGTTCCAACCATCTTTACGGGGGGTAAATTCGGAATAATACTCTACTATAGGGTCTTGATATCCTAAATAACCTTTAGAAGCAGCATAAACTACATTTATATAATCGCGGCTGATACCTATGGGGTCATTAAAATTCTCTAAAGAGATTAAGTCTCGACCATTAACATTAGGGTTATATATTAGGATCAACGGTCGTACTTTTACCTGAGCATTCGAAACATCAGGAAACCCTGTCATAAAACTGGTGGGAGGGGTTAGAGTATTTGAGCTAGATACATAATCTGGATTAGGATTACTAAAGTCGAAATATCCATTACATTGGAGAGTATTTGTTGGAAAATAACCACCTTTACAATTTTGATCAACTGCAAAAGTACCTACTCTATAATAGGCTTTGGGGTCTAGGGAAACACCATCAACTATTACACTATCTAGTACAAATTCTCTATTAGCTATGGGATTTAATTCACCTTCTACGTCAAGATATGCAATTTTAATACTTTTAGGGTCCAGTTTACTAGCACGGTAAGTAAAAGTGTAAGTTTTTAGATTAGGTTCTAGGGTCTTGTAATCAACCGAAACACCATCTACCAATAAGATCATGTAGGGCGAACCACTATAAGCACTACGCGCACTTGCAGTTACAACTACAGTATGTTGAGGCAATAGGGGTACACCACGTAATAGTTTTTGACCATAGTATTTGTAACCAAAAGTTAAATCTACACCCTCAAAAACAGAACCTGCATAATCTTGAATTCCTAAAACATCCGCATTAACAGATTTGAAATTTGAATAGGAAATTATAGTGTAAATAGTAAGTAATAAACTTAAAAACGCTGAAACTATTGTTATAGACCGCTTGCTGTAATGTTTTTGGAAAAAATTAGCAGTGTAATAATACATACATTTAAATGTTATCTTAAAAGAGTTAAAAGTAGCAAGCAGATATTATAATCTAGTGTTAAAATTTTAGTATGCTCAAAAAACTCTTTACTATATTTGCTATAGCAACATTACTACTTACACCAACTAAACTTGTACAAGCCCAAGAACTAGAATCCATAAAACATTTTGACGTTAAGCTACAAGCCCAAACCAACGGCACACTAGTAGTTACCGAAAAGATTACTTATGATTTTCATTTAAATCAAAGACACGGAATTATTAGAAATGTAAAAACAGTTTTTACAAATAACGAAGGAAAAGATTTAGAAACTCCTTTAGAACTTATAAGTGTACAAGATGAAAATGGAATAAATTATAAATATAGTTCAGATAAATCTTCTAAATACTACAATATTAAAATTGGAGACCCTAATACCACAGTAACAGGAGTAAAAATTTATGTAATAACTTACACTCTTAAAGGGGCAATAGAAGAATTTGCTGATCATGACGAAATTTATCATAACGTAACAGGAAATGAATGGAGTGTGCCGATTCAAAATGCTACAACCACAGTTAAACTACCAGCCCAAATACCTAACGAAAATATTAAAAGGCTATGTTTTACAGGCACATTAGGATCCACAGAACAAAGCTGTGAATCTAAAAACTTTGAACAAGGAACAATTGTATACACTTCTAAGCGGGCATTAAACCCAGGCGAAGGGTTTAGTATTGTAACCAGTTTTGATAAAGGATACATAAACACAACACCAAAAATAGAACCCACAACACAGTCAAATTTTTTTAAAGATACATTAACCAAATATACAACTATAGCGGGGGCAGGAATATGGTACCTATTAACTCCTTTAGCCACCATTTTATACTTTTTTAAAAAGGGCAAAGATCCAAAAGGTCTATATGATTCTATTCCTCCACTATTTGAAGAACCAAAGTTTGAAGGTATGAGACTAAGCCCCGCCGAAGTAGGAACAGTTTACGACGAAGTAGTAGATAGCCATGATATAACAGCAACAATTGTAGATTTAGCAGTACGCGGATATTTAAAGATTAGGGAGGTGCAAGCTACTAAATTTTTAGGACTGGTAAAAGATAACGAATACATATTAGATTTAGTAACAAAAGATAGTAACACCGACAGATTTAAGCCATTAAAAAAGCATGAGCAGATTGTATTAGATGGGCTGTTTGCCACAGAACACAGTGTTAAAATCAGCGAAATTAAAAAGACTTTTTACGTAGATGTAGAAGAAGCCAGACAAAGTTTATATACCACAGTAGTTGCACAAAAGTTTTTTGAAAAAAATCCAGATAATGTTAGACAATTTTGGATGGCAGTAACTGTAATTGCAATGATTACAGTAAATGTACCGTTAATACTAGTGGTATGGCCACTGGCAAAACATATGCCTAAAAAGACACTAGAAGGTGTAAAAGTTAAGACAGCTGCTGAAGGGTTAAAATTGTTTTTAAGCTCGCAAAAAGAAATGCTTCAACATCAAGAACTTACAATGGAACTGTTTGAGCGGCTATTACCATATGCGATCGTTTTTAAAGTAACAGATGTTTGGGCAAAACGCTTTGAGCAACTTGCTAACGCAAATAACCCTAACTGGTTTGAGGGAGTGAATCAATTTAACATGTTATATTTTGCAGACTCTATAAGCAGATTAGATACATCTGTAAAATCTATAGCAACTATCAATACATCAAGTTCAGGCTTTGGAAGTGGTAGCTCAGGAGGAGGATTTAGCGGTGGAGGCTTTTCTGGAGGTGGCGGGGGAAGCAGTTGGTAGACTCCAAAACTAGATTAAAAGCATTAAAACAATAGTAGTGCCAATAGGCACCAAAAAGTCATCCCATTTACTTGGAGAAAACATTTCTATTAATGTAGAAAACACACTCAACATTGCTGCAATTAAAAAGTTGCTTAAACCGCTATTTAACAAAAAATTATTTGGAATATAACAAAAAGATTCACAAACTCTTATATAAATTAATCCATGAACATTTAATAAAAAAAAGGTTAG